>JABFVX010000523.1 GCA_013362555.1 Mycobacteriaceae bacterium | reverse complement strand
CGGAGAAGAACTTCGCCAGCGCCGCAACCGGGCGGCCGGAGAGGTTCATGTACGAGCGCGGCTTGGCGATCAGCACCTGGTCGCCGTTCATCCTGGCCTGAACGAGGTCCGCGCCGGATTTCTTGTGCGCGGAGAACCTGGCGCCGACGCGCTCGGCGAGCACGTCGGCGACCAGGAATCCGACGTTGTGGCGGGTGCGCTCGTAGTCCGGGCCGGGGTTGCCGAGCCCGACCACCAGCGTCGGTTCGCCCATGCCTGTTGACTACTCCGCGGCCTCGGCGCCCGCGGCCTCGGCTTCGTCCGCCGCGGCGGTCTCGACGGCGGGAGCCACGATGTGCAGGATCAGGCTCTCGGCGTCGCCGGCCAGCGTCGCGCCCTTCGGCAGCACGATCTCGCCCGCGTGGACCTGGTGGCCCACCTCGGCGCCCGCGATGGAGACCTCGATCTGCTCGGGAATGTGCAGCGCCTCGGCCTCGATGGACAGGGTGCTGCTCTCCTGGCTGACCAGACCGCCCGGGGCCGGGTCGCCGGTCACGACGACCTGGACGTCCACGGTGACCTTCTCGCCGCGCTTGACCACCAGCAGGTCCGCGTGCTCGATGTAGCGGCGGATCGGGTGCACGACAACAGACTTGGTCAGGGCAAGCTGCTTCTTGCCGTCGATGCTGAGGGTCAGCACCGCGTTGGTGCCGTGCTGGCGCAGAATGGCGGCGAATTCCTGGGCGTTGACCGAGAGGTGCTGCGGCTCGGTCTGGTGGCCGTACAGCACGGCGGGCACGTTGCCGTCCCGGCGGGTGCGGCGGGCGGCGCCCTTGCCGAACTCGGTGCGAACGACGGCGTCGAGCTTATTGGCGTCCGATGCGGCAGACATGACTGAAAGGCTCCTGTACTCGGCTTGGTGTGGTCTTTCGTCGCGGCGGCGGTCATGGAACCGGCGACGTGGACGGCCGAGCGGGCCGCGCCGCGTCGATCACGGCGATCCGAAGTCGGACCGCCCTCGCCGAGACAACCCCGCTACCCTACCCCACCGCTCGCCGCAACCCGAAATCGCCACCCCGAACCTCCAGAACGACCCACAGAGTGCGTTAGGCGCAACTCATGGGTCACTCTGGAGGCTCGCAGCCAGTCGGGGAGGATGGTTGGGGTGAGTGCGCAGAGTGCGGCGGGGGTTCAGTCGGTTCGGCACGCGGCGCTGGATGTGCTGCGCGGGATTGCGATTCTCGGGACCCTGGGGACGAACATCTGGATCTTCACCAACCCGGCGGGCTTGGTGGGCTACATCGAGCGGCAGGCGGAGCCGGGCGGCGCGTGGTTGTGGGCGGAGCGGGTGTTGCAGCAGCTGGCGCAGGGGAAGTTTCTCGGACTGCTGACGATCATGTTCGGCGTCGGGCTGGCGATTCAGCAGACGTCGGCCCAGCGGCGCGGCCTGCGGTGGCCGGGACCGTACCCGTGGCGTGCGGCGCTGCTGTTCCTCGACGGGCTGCTGCACTTCTTGCTGGTCGCCGAGTTCGACGTGCTGATGGGCTATGCGGTGACCGGCGCGGTGGTTGCCTTCGTGCTGGCGACCGGAGACCGCACGCAGCGCCGCTGGATCGTCGGCGCCGCGACACTGCACGGCGCGATGCTCACGTTGGTCCTGGTGGGCCTCATCGTCGGTTCGGGCGGGCGGCAGGACCCGGAGCCGCTCGACCCCAATCCCTATGCCACCGGATCGTTTCTGGACTTGATCCGGTTCCGGCTGGATCATCTCCTGCTGTTCCGCCTGGAGCCGTTGTTCATCTTCCCGATGTCGATCGCCTTGTTCCTGGCCGGAGCGCGGCTCTACCGGGCCGGGGTGCTCGCTCCGGAAGGCGCGCGGGTGCGGCGCGCGCTGATGATCGCGGGCTTCGGCATCGCCGCCCCGGTCGATTTGGTCGCTGGAACTGTCGGCGGGGACGCGGTGCTGTTGACCCGCTACGGCACCGCGCCGATCGTTGCACTCGGACTGTTCGCGTTGGTCGCCGAGTGCTATGTCCGGCGCCCGCGCGTCGGGTGGGCGGGCCGCCGACTGTCCGAAATCGGCCGAATGGCTCTGAGCTGCTACATAATGCAGAATCTGGTGGCCTCGACGCTGTGCTATGGCTGGGGGTTCGGGCTCGCGCAGCGGTTCTCCCCGGACGGGCGGGTCGCCGGCACCGTCGTGGTCTACGCCTGCGTCGCCGTGGTGATCACCGCTTCCGCGCATCTGTGGCTGCGCCGTTTCGACCGCGGCCCGGTCGAATGGGCCTGGAACGCCAGCTACCGATTCCTGACAGCCAGGACCGTCGCAGCCGGGCGCTAGACGCGTCGGTCTTGGAGCGCATCCGAGAATTCGGGTCGCTGAGATGCAACCTTCCGGAATGACCCGTGACGTGCATTGGGCGCACGTACGGGTCATTCCGGACTTTTGGAACTGTTCATTCGGGCACAGTCGAGGGTTTCGATCGGCGGAATAGTTTGTCGGTGGGCGTCGCTACTCTGGGTCACAGGGTTGTCACGGTTGTTGTCATGAACGGAGGTCGCAGCTGTGGAGTCCGCTCAGCCGCTCAGCACGCGCGCCGCCGCCGAGGCCTATGTCGGCGGCGTGTGCTTCAAACTCGGCCCACCCGAACTCATCGGCGCGGAGCTGGAATGGCTCACCGAATGGAGTGGCGGTGATCGTTCCGGATGTCGAGTCGACGCAGAGTCGCTGGCAGTCGCGCTCGGGCCGTACGCCCCCCGATCCCTCTCCCCGACGTCCCCGGCGCGGCCGCTGCCGGGCGGCAGCTACGTCACCATCGAGCCAGGCGGCCAAATCGAGATCTCCAGCCTGCCGAGCCCGTCCGCCGACATCCTGTGCGACCGGCTCCGCACCGACTCCGACACGTTGCGCAGTCTGCTCCGATCCCATTCCATTCGAACCGTCTCCGCGGCCGCCGACAGCAGGCGCAGCCCACAGCGGGTGTTGCGCCTGCCGCGCTACCAGGCGATGGAAGATTTCTTCGCCGTTACCGGGCCGTTCGGCAAGCTCATGATGTGCAATACCGCCGCGGTGCAGGTGTCCGTCGACGCCGGCGCCGACCCGGATCAGGTGCGGGCGCGCTGGACGGCACTGTACGCCGTCGGACCTGCCCTGCTCGCCGCATTCGCCTGTTCGCCGCGGCTGCACGGCGTCTCGGCGGACAGGTGGGCATCGCAGCGGATGCGGGCCTGGCTCTCGCTCGACGGGGCCCGGACGGGCGTGCCCGCGGTCGCCAACGGTGCGGACCCGGTCGCCGGATATGCGCGGTGGGTTCTCGACCTGCCGTTGTTGTGCGTGCGGCGCGAC
>JABFVX010000337.1 GCA_013362555.1 Mycobacteriaceae bacterium | reverse complement strand
GTCATTCTGGACAAGGGGTTAGGCTGGGGAGATGACGGCGGCACTGATCATCGTCGACGTGCAGAACGACTTCTGCGAGGGCGGGTCGCTCGCGGTGGCGGGCGGGGCCGCGGTGGCCACGCGGATCAGCGAGTACCTCGGGCGCGCCGCGTACCCGACAGTCGTGGCCACGCGGGACTTCCACATCGATCCGGGGGCGCACTTCTCCGACCGGCCGGACTTCCGGACCAGCTGGCCGCCGCACTGCCGGGTCGGGACGCCGGGAGCCGAATTCCATCCGGATTTCGACACCGCCAAGGTCTCGGCGGTGTTCGAGAAGGGCGCCTACACGGCCGCGTACTCCGGCTTCGAAGGCGTGCTCGCCGGAACCGACATCGGCCTGGCGCCGTGGCTGCACGCACGCGGAGCGGGCAGCGTGGACGTCGTCGGCATCGCGACCGACCACTGCGTGCAAGCCACCGCCTTGGACGCGGTGCGGGCGGGCCTGACCACTCGGGTGCTCACCGATCTCACCGCCGGGGTCGCCCCCGACACCACCCGGCAGGCCCTGGAGCGCATGCGCACCGCAGGCGTGATCCTGGCTGCGTCGTCCGTTCACACTGTGTGAACGGAGAGGAGTCGCTCCGGCTGGGTTGCACACTCCAGAATGACCCATGACGTGCGCCCAACGCACGTCATGGGTCATTCTGGAGTGTGCTCAGTTGGCGACCAAGCGCTGGAGGGCCTTTCGCACGATCTCCGGGTCCGTGGTCGACCAGTACGGGGGCAGCGAGGCGCGCAGGTAGCCCGCGTAGCGGGCGGTAGCGAGGCGCGGGTCCAGCACGGCGACGACGCCGCGGTCGGTGACGCTGCGCAGCAGCCTGCCGGTGCCCTGCGCCAGCAGCAGCGCCGCATGATTGGCGGCGATCGCGAGAAAGCCGTTGCCGCCGCGGGATTCGACCGCGCGCTGACGAGCGACCAGGAGCGGGTCGTCCGGGCGCGGGAACGGAATGCGGTCCAGGATGACCAAGCTCAGCGACGGGCCCGGCACGTCGACGCCCTGCCAGAGCGACAGCGTGCCGAACAGCGACGTCGCCTCGTCGTCGGCGAACTTGCGCACCAGCGCCCCGGTGGCGTCGTCGCCTTGGCACAACACCGGGGTGTCCAGCCGCTCGCGCAGCTCCTCCGCGGCCTGCGTGGCGGCCCGCATCGAGGAGAACAGGCCCAGCGTGCGCCCGCCGGCGGCGGTGATCAGCTGCTCGATCTCGTCGAGATAAGCGGGGGGCAGCCCGTCGCGCCCCGGCGCGGGCAGATGCTGTGCGACGTAGAGGATGCCCGCCTTGGCGTGGTCGAACGGGGATCCCACGTCGAGGCCGTGCCAGACCAGCGCGGGCTCGGCGCGCGCGGGATCCGGACCGTCCGCGGGCGGCGCGGATCCGGTCGCCAGAGCCGGGTCGATCGCGCGGGCCGCGCTTTGCGGCGGCAGGCCCCAGGTGTTCGCGAGGCCGTCGAAACTGCCGCCGACCTGCAGCGTCGCGGAGGTCAACACCACCGTCGACAGGCCGAACAGGCGAGTCCGCAGCAGACCCGCCACCGACAGCGGCGCGACCCGCAGCACCCGGCGGGCCTTGCCGCCCAGGCGCTCCTCAGCCAACCACACCACGTCGCGGCGCTGCGCCGGATCCGGCTCGTCGAAGGCGGTGAGCACGCGGACTGCGGTGTCGTGGACTTCGTCGATCGCGACCAGGGCGGTCTGCCGGGCCGCCGCGGCCTCCGGATCCGCCTGCCCCGCACCGGGCCGCGCGGGCGCCAGGGCGGTGCGCACGTTCCAGGCTGCGTCCCGGACCAGCGCGAGCGCCGGGGCGGCATCGGACGGCAACTGCTCCCAGCGGCGCGGCGGCAAGTCCTCCAGCAGCCCGCCCAGCGCCTCCGCGGCGCCGAGCAGGCGGTCCACGTCCTGCTCTTCGACCAGCCGGGCGCACCGCCTGGCAGCCGCGGTGACGACGGCCTCGGACAGCTCCGCGGTGGCCACTCCGGTGACCCGGTCCACCAGCTCGTGCGCCTCGTCGATGACGACCACGTCGTGGTCCGGCAATGCGGCGATGCCGTTGAGCGCGTCGATGGCCAGCAGCGCGTGATTGGTGACCACGACGTCCACCTGAGCCGCTTTGGCCCGAGCGCGTTCGGCGAAGCAGTCGTCGCCGAAGGAGCAGCGCGACTTGCCGAGGCACTCCCGCGCCGAGACGCTGACCTGCCGCCAGGCCCGGTCCGTGACACCGGGCGCCACGTCGTCCCGGTCGCCGGTGCGCGTCTTGTCCGCCCACTCGTTGAGCCGCACGACCTCGCGTCCCAGCCGCGACACCGCGAACGGATCGAACAGCTCCTGCTCCGCGGGCTCGTCGGGCAGGGCGCTGTTGATCTTGTTCAGGCACAGATAGTTGTTGCGGCCCTTGAGGATCGCGAACTTCGGCTTGCGGGCCAGGGGGCCCTCCAGCGCGTCCGCCAGCCGCGGCAGGTCCCGGTCGACCAGCTGACGCTGTAGCGCGATGGTGGCCGTGGAGACCACCACGGTGCGCCCGGTCAGCACCGCGTGCCGAATGCTCGGCACCAGGTAGGCCAGCGACTTGCCGGTCCCGGTGCCCGCTTGCACCGCGAGATGCTCGGACACGTCGATGGAGTGGGCGACGGCAGCGGCCATGGTCTGCTGCCCGGCGCGGGCCTGCCCGCCCAGCGCCTCCACAGCCGCCGCCAGCAACTGGGGAACCTCGGGCACCGTCACCCGAAGCAGGCTACCGGGACCCGCCGACACCACAGTCCGGAAGGGCGTCAACCGCTGAATACACATCCGGTCCGCCTGCATATTCCCGGCAGCGAGAAGCATTCCGACGGGCAGCAGGCACCATGATGGTGTGACGCTGCAGCTTCCGGACCTGCCCCGGCCGCTGGTGGAACTCGCAGTGGGTCACTTTCCCGACCTCGACGAGGACCGGCTGCGCGCCATCGGCCGGAGCTGGCTTACGCGCGGACTGCTGCTCCCCCCGCTGGCGGTGCAACTCGCGGCGCTCGGCAAGAAGGCCGGGCAGTCGCTGGACAGCGCGGCGGGGCGCGAGTTCGACGAACGCGTCGACGATCAGGTCCAGAACATGGAGTCCCAGGCGGCCTATTGCAACGCCATGGCCGAACAGTGCTTCCGCACCGCGGATTCGGGCGAGTTCACCAAGCTGCTGATCATCGGGAGCCTGTACGTGTTCGCGGCGCAATTGCTGGCGGACGCCATGCTGTTCGCGGCGGGCGCCGTCAAGGCCGCGGCGGACCGGGCCGCGGCGGCGGCCGCGGTGCAGACCGCCGCCCGC
>JABFVX010000225.1 GCA_013362555.1 Mycobacteriaceae bacterium | reverse complement strand
AATCCTTGCGGTTCAATACTCCGACCGCGGCATGTGCCGATGTTGTTCGGAGCGCCGTGGTTGCCCCGGGTTTGGGGTGACTTCAGCGTCGATGCCATCGTTAAATAGCTGCCTCATTGTCGTTTAACGCGCTGATCAGGATCTCTTGGCGATGGCGGAACACCACAACGACCCGTTATGTGCGTTGGCGCACATAACGGGTCGTTCTGGATATTATTGTTCGCTAAAAGGATTGGTTTCGGGGGCCGAGGTAGAGGCCGCCGTTGACTTCGATTGTCTGGCCGGTGATCCAGCGCCCGTCGTCGGAGGCCAGGAATGCGACGGCATCGGCGATGTCGGGGCCTGCGCCGATCCGATCGAGGGCAGTGATGGCGGCGATGCCTGCCGCGGCGTCGTCTTCGTGCAGCCATGCGTTCATCTCCGTGTCGGTGACGCCGGGGGAGATGGTGTTGACGGTGATGCCACGGACGCCGAGCGTGTTCGCGGCCGAACGGCTCAGTGCGTTGAGTGCGCCCTTGGTCATGGCGTACACGGTCTGGGGGATTGCGAACCATGTCACGCCGGAAGAGATGTTGATGACTCGTCCACCGTTCGGGAGCAGCGGGACGGCGCGTTGGAGGATGAAGAACGGGGCGCGGGCGTTGACTGCGAAAAGCTGCTCGAACTGCTCGCTGGTGGCGTCGTCGAGCGTGGCTTCGTAGGTCATGATCGCGGCGTTGTTGACGAGAATGTCGAGCGGAGCGCCGTCCAAGTGGGTGGCGAGCGCGTCGAACAGGGTGTCCGCGTCTCCGTCGACGCCGAGTTCGGCGCGAATGGGGAACGCGGACCCGCCTGCCGCCTGAATGGCGTCGACTGTCTCCTTCGCGGCCGTGTCGTTGCTGCCGTAGTGCACGGCGACCCGGGCGCCGTCGGCGGCCAGTCGTTGGGCGATCGCCCGTCCGATGCCGCGGGAAGCGCCGGTCACCAGCGCGGTTTTGCCGGTCAGGTCGGACATGGATGGATCTCCTTCGGTATTGTTAGGGAACGATCCCTAGCAACGGGGTCGGAGACAGGAGTATTCCCATGGGTGATCGAAGTACGTCTCGGCGCTCCGCGGCTGAGACTCGCGAACATGTGTTGACCGTGGCCCGGGAGTTGTTCTACAACGAAGGAATTCGGGCCACCGGGGTCGACCGGGTGGCCGCCGCGGCGGCAGTCGCGCCGACGACGCTGTATCGGTTGTTCAGCTCCAAAGACGAGCTGGTCGCGGCTTACCTCGAGCGCGAGTTCCGACACTACCGTGAATGGTTCACCGCCGCGGTGCGCAGCGGAACGGATCCGCGGACAGCCATCCTCGCCGTGTTCGACGCGCTCGCGGCACAGGTTGGCGCTCCGGACTGTCGCGGCTGCCCGTTCCTGATTGCGCTGAGCGAGTTCCCGGACGGGGACCTGTTGTCGCACCAGCGGGCCATGGAGATGAAGGAGTGGGTCTATGCCCAGTTCCACACCCTGGCCACGGCGTTCGCCTCCGGCGTGCCCGACCGGGGGGTGGCGCGGGTCGCGGACCAGTTGTTCCTCCTCATGGAGGGCGTTTATGCGACCGTTCCGTCATTCGGTCCGAGCGGGCCGGCCGATCGGGCCCGCGGAATGGCGGAGTCTGTGTTGGATGCGGCTTCGTCGATGACTGTCAATGCCCAATCGGCCCATCGGTGAAGCGCCTCTTGCTCGTAGATTCCGAACTCCGCCGCGAGCCTGCCGAATCGAAGCCTGCCGCGCGGGTGGGCGTCGGCGTCGGCGCGTGCGGTGATGGACCGCAGTTCGGCGAGTTCGGCCAAGGCGTCGTCACGGTACTGCAGCACCAGCTGCCGGGCCTGAACGGGTTCAAGGGCGGATAGCAGGAACATGCGCAGCGAGTACTCGTCGCGGACGGTCCTGGCCTGCATCGGAGTCATGAGCCAGGTCCGCAGCGTGCAGCGGCCCTCGTCGGTTATGGCGTATGTGCGTCTGCCGCGCGGGCCGTGCTCGGCGACGACGATCAGCCCGGCCTCGGCCAATCGGTTCAGCTCGGGATAGATGTGGCTCTGCCGCGCGGTCCACGCATGTTTCTGCAGCGACCGCTCGAAACGGGCGGTCAGTTCGTAGCCGCTGGCCGGCCCGTCCTCGAGGAGTCCGAGCAGCGCGAATCGCAACGACATATCCACAGCATGGCAGAACAAACAGATACCTCAGTATGTACATGTTCGTGTTGACAGGTCCGCTGGGGGGTGTCAGGGTAGGTGTCGCCACGGAACTTAGTCACGGAATTCCAATCGTATGAGCACGGAAACAAAATCTAGTACTAGTGTTTTTCCAATGGATCGCGCGGGCCTTGACGGCCTCCTGAACGGCGGCGATGCTTTCGTCGGCAGGGAGCGGGAACTGGGGGTTGTCATCACACTGCTGCTCGGCCGCGCCCGCTTGGTGACGTTGGTCGGGCCGGGCGGCTTCGGGAAGACCCGCCTCGCTGTCGAGGCGATCCGGCGCTATCGCAAGCCGAGCGGTGCCGATGTTCTGTGGGTGCGACTGGCGCGGTTGGATGCGTCGGCCCCGATCGTTGCCATCCAAGAGGAGATAGCCCGCTCCATCGCCAGCGCCGACTTCTCCAGCCGCACCGCGGAGGACGCCGTCGTGGACGCGCTCAGCAGGTCTGAACGCGGTGACCGGGCGCGGCCGACAGTGTTGGTGTTGGACAACTGCGAACACCTGCTGCCCGGCATTGCGCATGTCGCACAGCGGCTACTCGCCAAGGTGCGGACGCTGAAGATTCTTGCTACCAGCCGCGAGCCGCTGCGCTGGGTGCACGAGCACCGGATCGCCGTTGCTTCGATGTCCGAACCGGAAGCGGTCGAGCTGTTCCGCCGCCGTGCCGAGATGCTCGGCCGCCCGGTTCTCGACGAAAATACGGTCCGCGAGATCTGCCTGCATCTGGACAACAGCCCGCTGTGCATTCAGCTGGCGGCCGCCCGGCTGGTCCGGGTGCCGCTCGACATCCTCCGACAGGAACTCAGTGGCGAAATCACGGGCGATCGGCGCATGCACTGGCGCGACGAGCGCTGGCACGGCGTCGAGGACCGGCATCGTCGGGTAGCCGATGTCATCGACTGGTCGTATCAGCTGTGCACGCCCCAGGAGCGCCTGCTGCTCGAACGGATGTCGGTCTTCGCCGCGGGCGCCGACGTCGTCGACCCGGACGGGCGGGGGAGGGTTTCTGCTGTCAGTCGGGCCGCAGACTTGGCCGACATCCGAGCTGTGTGCGCCGATGACACAGGCACGGCCGCGGCCACGGTGCGGCTGATGGATGCCGACATCGGCGAGGTTCTCAACCGCCTTGTCTCGAAGTCGTTGGTCGCCGCACATTTCACCACAGGCAGCGTGCGATATTCCCTGGTTGAGAGTGTGCGGCTGTTCGCAGAACACCGAGTGCGGGAGCGCTCGTCGAACGCTGCGGACGAGTGGACCGTCGCGGCCGAGCGGCACATGAGCTACTACCGCGATCGCGTCGTCGAGGCCGCCGGCCGATGGTTCGGGGCCGACGAGCGGTCGATGCTCGACTGGGCGTTGGCCGCATGGGACAACATCCTGACTGCGATCGATCGCAGTCTGGCGCCCTCCGGCGACCCGGAGATCGGCTTGCAGATCTGCGCAGGCCTGCTCGGCCTGCGGCTGCCGTTCTTCAAAGGTTCGTTCCGTGAGGTCCGCAGCCTCACCGAGCGAACTCTCGCAGCCGTGCGCTCTGCAGGTCGACCACCGACAGACCTCGTGCTGTCCACAACGGGACTGATCGGGTGGGTCGCGCTGTGTCAAGGAGAACGCGACGACGCCCGCAGACTGCTGGACGACTGCATCCGGATGTGCGAGCCTCATCCGGACCGGCCATCGCAATGGCGTGACAGTGTCGACTGGGAGACCGGACTGCCTGCGGTTGTGGAATTTGTCTGGGGCAGTGAGCTTTTCGTATCCAGGAACCCTGCTGCGACGGTGGTGCTCAGCCGCGCTGCCGGCAAGTTTGCCCAGCTGGGGGACGACAGCACCGCGGCGGTCGCGGAGCTGATCGCGGCCCTCGCGGCAGTGCTGCTCAACCCCTCGCCCACGGCGCGGACCTTGGCGTCGGCCTTCCGCGACCGGGCCGAGGCGTCCGGCACCATCTGGGCCATGGCATGGGCCGATCTCATTTGGGGCCTGGTGTTGACTGCCGAGGGTGAGGCAGAGCACGCCCTCGCATTCGAACGCGCCGCCCTGCAGCGCCAGCTCGACACGCAGGAACGCTGGGCGGCCCTGTGGACTGTGCAAGCCCACGCATGGAGCCTGTCCCGGATAATCTCCGACCTGACCGCGGCGTTGAGCAACGACCACGCCCGCATTACCACTCTGGCCACCCACATCGCGCAGATCATCGGTGGAACCGCGACGCTGCGCACGCATTTCGGAGTGGCTATCGAAAGCCTCGGCCCGTTTCACGACGAGACGCTGCGCGCCGCTCGGATCGCGCGCAAGGCGCTCGGCGCGAAAGCCTTCGCCGCCGCCGAAGCGGCAGGCGCACTGATGAACCCGGATGCCAACGAAGTCCACAGCTACGCACTCGGGTTGACCGCGACAGTAGCCGCCCAGCCTGCCCGTCCAGGGCCCGGCGACTCGGCCTGGCAGCTTCTCACCAACGGCGAGGAGCAGGTCGCCATCCTCGCCGCCGCCGGCTGGACCGACACCGCCATAGCGGCCCGCCGAGGCTCCTCCCGCCGAACGGTCAACGCGCAGATGGCATCTGTTCGCAAGAAACTGGCGGTGAACTCCCGCGAAGAACTCATCCTCCGGATGCCCGCGACACTCACGGACGAGGTCGCCGCCGAAGCCGCCCGACTCCCCAGCGCGAAATGACACCAGATTTCCAGAACGACCCATCGGTTGCGTTGGGCGCACTTCACGGGTCGTTCTGGAAGCTGGAGTAGGCATTCCGACGCGCCCCTGCGGCGGTGTGTGCCTATCGCGTGCCGATGTGCCGGTACGTTTTGCGCCGCAGACTCGCGGATGTGAAGCACGCAGGACCCTCCGTGGGCCCGCCGGCGTCCCGGCTGGGCTCCGGCTGCCACCAGGGCGCACGCCGTGGGATCTGAGTGGCTGTTGAATTTGTCGCCGGAGTTCATGAACTCCTGGTTCGTGAAACTGATGGCGGGTGAGGCGGATTGGGATGAGCCGCCGGAGAAGCAGATTCGTTTGGGTGATGGGTATCGGCAGGCGTGGGAGGCGCTGTCCGGGGTGAGCGGGCAGTTGGGCCCCTTGATGGGGCGGTTGGACGAGAATTCGGGCGTGGCAGTGGCGGGGATGGTCGATGTCGGGAGCGGGGTCAGCGTTTCGCTCGAGGAGTTGGCGCAGTGGTGTAAAAGCACTGCCGATCAGCATTACCTGAACGCGTTCGAGCGGGCGAAGATGATGCATGCCATCGAGGCCGCGTTGGTGGCGTGTGCGGCCGAGGTGGCGCTGGGTTTTGTCACGTTGGGCCCGGCGTTGGGGGCGGTTCGCCAGGCTATGGCGCGGGCGGCGACCCGCATGGCCATTCTGCGTGTCATTGCCAAAACCGCGGTTCGCATCGCGGCGAATCGCGCCACAGCGGTCGCAGCGCCCACAGTGGCGCGCAGTGTCGCCGGAGGTGCGGGTTTCGGTATAGCGCAGGGCGCGGTCGTCAACGCCTACGCCCAGTGGCGAGCGCTGGGTTCGGCAGATCCGCACCACCGGTACGGGTTCGATGCGGGCGAGCTCGCCGAGTCCATGGTGTTCGGCGCGGTGGAAGGCGGAGGCGGCGCGCTGGCCGCCACGGGGCTGCTGCGGATCCCGCAGACACGGGCCGTGTTCGGTCGGATGCTCGAGCCGACGTTCTCCAACGCCCTGGCCCGTCACCTGTCCCAGGTCGGTGGCATCGTCGCGTTGGGTGTGGCGGGCGAAGGCATTGGCGGCGGTGTCGGAGCAGTAGCGCAAGCCTGGTATGGCAACGGCTACAGTCTCGACGGTCTCAGCGTCGGACAGATTCTCGAGAACGTGGCGACCAGCGCGGGCAGCGGATTCCTCGGCGCTGCCGCCGAAGGCTTCGGCCACATCCGACACTCCCGCCCCGGCCACAGGGCTCCCGTACCCACAGTTCCCGCTGTTCCCACTATTCCTGCTGTTCCCGTTGTTGCTGCCACTCCCGCTGTTTCGGCTGCTCCTGTTCCTGCTGTTGTTGCCGCAGCGGCGACGCCGACGCCGTGGTCCACCCATCCTGCGACAGACAGGATCCCCACGCCGCCAACCGCGATGGCCGACCAGAGTCGAGGCACCGTGGAGTGCTTCAACCGGGCAGGCGCTCAAGTCAATCGCATCACCGGCAGCAACGCGGTGAGCCCGCTCGAGTCGGGCGAGGTCGGCGCGCGCGGCGCGTACCCGTTGGCGGCCCAACGGGCCACCGGCGGCACGTTCCGCGACGCGGGTTCCTTCGACGACATGGAACAGCGCCTGCTCACCATGTCGCCGGGTGCGACATTCCTGGTGGTCCAGCAACTGAAAGACCCCGAAACCCACCGGATCACACTGGACGACACCGGTCCCGGGTCACACGCCGTCACCCTCTCGCGGACCCTGGGCGACTTGGACGAGCCGGCAACCCTCACCCTCTATGACACCCGAACCGACACCGAACACGTCTACGCGCCCGGCAACCGACCCACCGAACCGATCCTCGCCCCGGCCCTGGCCAACCTCGCCGTCCTCTACGACCACAACGGAACAGTCATGCCCATGGCAGGGCAAGCGGCAATACCCGTGTACCCGATAGCCGGGATCGACGACGGGAATGCCCTTCAGCAGTTGCGGGACCACACTCTGCTCGCGCTCCGACAAGAAGACTCCGCTGTTCCGGCGGCACGCCTGCAGAACCGCGTCGCACGTATCGATGCGCTTTCCGATGCTATCGAGGCAGCGCGAGCTCGACGGCAACGAGCCGAAGCCGAACTGACCGCGGTGACCGGCCGGAATCCGCGCGACTCCGGGCGGCTGAGCATCCCCTCCGCGAGCGACATGAAGGACGATCGTGACCGGGTTCGCGCGGAACTGGAGCAACTGCTACGGCAGCACGGCCGAACCGAATCAGTCGAGGACTATCGCCCCGATCCCGTCGTGGATCATCCCGCCACCATCGCCGGAGCTCAACGCTGGCGTGAACTCGACACTCTGGCCCGCGCGGTGGCGGTGTACCGCGATCGCGATCGCGAGCTCACCGACCTCGTGCGGCGGGCAGAGCGGCTGGAACAGCGGGCGAAAGCGATCCACCTGAGCGGGACCGCAGAAGACCGGCGCCGATTCGAGGACATGCTCGACGACGACCTTCAGTCGCTCGTGGTCCAGCTGAACGAGCCGGGCGATGCGGTGCTGGGCAGGCCCTCGCGGACGCCGGTGGAAGTCGGTCGTGCGGGTGAGACGTCGTCTGCTGGTGGACTCCCACCGCAGAAAGATTCTGCAACATACCGCATCGGGCGTGAATGGTCGGCGGCGAAGGTCCGCTTGACGGTGGCAGCCTGCCTCAACCCGGACCCCGACGCGTCCCGCATTCTCGAGCGCATTCCACCCGAGGTGCTGGAAGCTGCAACCCTGTTGGTGACCTTTGGCCTGAAAACATCGACGGACAAGCACCAGATCTGGTTCGCGGCCTCGAGTATGACGGACGGTGTCTCCGGGCACGTCTTTCGAACGCGCGGAACCAGCCCAGCTATGGAGTCACTTGGTCGCATAGCCTGGGACGTCGAAAGCGGATCCTTTTCAGTTCGACTATCCACGGACAGCAAATCCATCGGACGGCTCGAAGACTGGCTCCCGACCCAATTGGTATCACTGGGAAAGGGTGTCGGTCCGGACAGTATTCGTGTGACGGCGACCGAGGCAACGCAATTGGCCGCGCATCGCAGGAACGGGCTCGGGAAATTCGGCACGTTCGGCATCGACTCGAGGATCGACGAGTCCGCGGGCAAGCGGCGACTGCGGATATGGGTGGCCCGCGCATGGAGCGCGCGCTACCCGCTCGAGCAGCCAACCGCCGAGGTCGTGCGGTACGACCGCACCATCACACTCGAGCGCACCGTACCGAGCGAGTCGGGTCCGTCGCAGCGACAATCACCGCAGGGCCTCGACCAGACCCCGATCCTGGATCCGCACGGCATCCTCGGATTGGCCGTGGTTGAGGAGACCAAACAGCGAATCGTCGATTCGCTGCCCCAGGCGCCTGTCGGCACCGCGCCCGGTTCCTGGGTGGCTCAACTCGGGGCGTCCGGCAATCCGACCATCGAGCGGCTGTGGGAACGCGGGCGCTTGGCCTCGATCGAGCCCGGTTCGGCCGAACATCAGGCGCTCGCTGCGCAACTCGAACTTGTCGATGACTGGGCGTGGTGGCAGCTGAGACTGGAGCTGGACAGGCTGCGGACGGAACGCGAATACCGCGACGCGAGTGGTCGCGACACAGTGGGGCCGCTGTTCGCGCTGCTCACCGCGCTCAACCAAGCCGATCCCCGCTTCCCCGTCTTGAACCGGTGGGGTGGGCACGACATGCCGGTGGCTCGCACTACCGGGTCGCCGGATCAGGTCCGCGCGGCGATGCAGACGATCAATGACCTGTACGGCAGGCAAGTCGTGGCGCTGTCATTCGACGATCGGACGCGGCAACCCGGCGCCGACCTGGACGAGATCGAGGGGACGCTGAACAACCCCGGCGAGCGGTGCGGCACCGTCGAGGACGCGTTGTCTCTGTTCACGGGCTATCCGAAGGTCCGTCGTGCGATCGTCGGCGTGCAGTTTGCCGATGGGGCACAGGTGGTGAAGGTGTGGGACGGACCGCCCGGCGGTCCGGTCGACGAAATCGATGCGGCCCCGGCCGTGGGTTACGTCGCGTCGGCCGACACGGTGGTCTTGCCCGCCGCATGGGACGGCCGAATCGACCACCTCCGGGTCTGGATGTTCGACGAGAACGGTGCACTGGAACCGCACTTGTCCGACTTCCCGGCTGAGGTACTCGCCGGTCAGCGCATAAGCCGAACGACTCCGGCGACCGTGGTGGGCGCGGTGCGGGCGCACGTCGACGACGCCGACTTCCGGGCGCTGCGGGCACTCGGCATGGTGTCCGACGTTCGTGACGCATGGTTGCGCCAACCTCCGCCCGCCGACGCGCGTGAGTTTGCGGAGCTGCGGGCGCTCGTCGCAGAGCTCGACGAGTATCGCCGGTCCGGTGCGGCCGAGGCGAACCGCGTCGAAGAACTCGCCGCCGTGGTGGAACACCGGCACGAAGTGCTGATGTTGCGGGCGTCCGCCCAACGGCTGCGCGACAAGGCCCGCACGGTGCTGACGCACATCGATTCCGGTCTGGCAGAGATGGTTGAGCCCGGTGCTCGGACGTCCGTGGGGAGCGTCGTGGAAAGGCTGCAAGGCCAGTTGCGCAGCATCCAGCAGACCGTGCTCGGCGAGCCGGGAGTCGAGGCGCTGCAGCCAAGCCGGGAATGGAACTCCGTGCTCGACGCGCGGTATCGACTGGGGGTCGCGATCTTCGACCTTCAAGCCTATGAACAGTTGACCATGGTCGCGGACGGTCTGGCGAGGCTGGACGCGACCACAGCGAGCGCGGCGGTATCCGACGCCGAGGTGTTCCTCGGTGCGGTCACTGCCGTCGAGCGGCTGCACGACGCTGTTTCCCGGGCGCGCGCCGCCGGCTTCGCCGGGCTGGGCGCCTACGAGGCGACCGCCGACTTCTCGGATCCGGCAGGCATGTTCGCGGACCGCTCGGTCTTCGTGAACCGACTCGCCTCTGCCCTGCGGGCTGAGACGACCCGAACCGGACAACGAAACGAAGCCGTAGACGACCTGCTCGCTGCCTTGCGCGACATGCCCTCCGCTGCCGCGGCCGGCGCTCGACGCGCCTACCTTCGCGCGCTCGCTCTGGATGCTGCGACGGATGTCGACCGCGACACCGGGCCCTTCCCTATGCACGTCGACGACTCGCCGGGCCAAGCAGTCGCTCCTCGATTCGAGCCGGTCGACGCCGCAGGTCTGCGGGCCGCGATGCGGGCGGTCGCGGGCTTTCACGAGGTCCTGCAGCCGCGCCGAATCAGTTTCGGGCCGACATCCGGAGGGGCACCTGTGTCGGCGGTATTCACGGAGTCCGAGAACGGCGGGCTCAGCCTGGATCGAGTGACGGTACGACCGGATCTCGGCTCCGAGGACGCTCACGCCGCGGTGCTGCACGAGTGCGCTTCCGCCTTCGTCTCGATTGTCGAATACGGCGCCGCCGAGGGTTCCCTGTCCGAGTACGTGATCGGCGCACTGGACCGGCATTACGTCGAGGCGATAGCGCCGCAGACCGAGGCAGGCTCCTCGGCGGCGCGTGACGGGGCCGACGCCTGGATCAGAGTGCAATTCGGCGACCAGTGCTTCGACAGGCGGGGCGCGTTCAATGACCGAGCGGCCGTGGTGGAATCGATTGTCGCGGCGAT
This sequence comes from Mycobacteriaceae bacterium, assembly GCA_013362555.1. GTDB lineage: Bacteria > Actinomycetota > Actinomycetes > Mycobacteriales > Mycobacteriaceae > JABFVX01. The sequence continues at coordinate 1,626 of JABFVX010000225.1, read as the reverse complement.
GTCCGGCGGCGCGCGCGATGGCCATCAGATCCTCGCCGCTCTGGCGCTTGCCGTCCACCGCTCAGTCAAAGCCGGCGGCGACCAACTGCAACTGCCTGGGTTCCCGCCTCCAACGCCGGTCCTGGACCGGGCGCGGGCGATTCTTCGCAATCAGGAACGGCTGAATCTACGGCCGGCAATCCAATACGAACTCGCAACGATCCGCAGGCTGGCCGAGGGGGCCTCGGACGGCCCCGACAGCCAGGAGGTAAACACGATCCGGAGCATGATCGGCCGGCTGCTTGAGCAGCAGCGCCAGATCCCACTCGGCAACGAAAACAGCTACCTACAGCTGGTTCGAGCGCTCAATCTGCGCGACAACTTGGAGTATCTGTTGATGCCCGTCGATGGTGGGCGCACCGACGACACCTCCGCGAGGCAGCAGGCCAAGCAACAGACCGTGGACGGGTTGGTGAATCTCTACGATCCGAATGGTCCGCGGGTGCGGGTGGAGGGCCTGCTGCATCCGGACATCGCCGTGCGCACCGTCGAACAGATCGCGGAGGCTGTCCGATACGCTGCCGCGTTGTTTCCCGATGTCCCCCTTGGCAGGTTGCGAGTCGGCGGAGTTGACGGACATCAGGTCGCTGATGCCCAGATCGTCGACTCACAGGTGTTCATCACGATCAATGTGCGGGATGCGTTGTATCCGCACGAACTCATGGACCGGTTCTTGGACCGTCCTGACAGGTTCCTGCAGTCGGGTCCCGGCTGGTGGCCCAACCCATGGATCGCCGTGATTGTCCACGAAATGGCGCACGGCAAGTTGTTTCTCGGCCCGCTGCGCGGCTCCGCCCGAAAGGCAGTGCTCCCGCGCCACGCGGACGGGGCGTTCGCGACGCTGGTTGCGGCGGGCCAGATCCCCGACGACAGGGAGGCCTGGGAATCGACCCAGTCGGGCTACAGTCGAAAGAATTCGGTGGAGGCCAACGCCGAAGCGGCCGTCGCGGTCCTGGCCGGCTCGGCGTCGTGGCGATCCTACGAGTATGCGGCGCATTACCGGCCGCTGATGGGACTGCCGATACTCGGCCCCGACGATGTCGCCTTGTTCCAGCGCGCCGAACGGCTCGGCATGTGGAATCCGCACCTGCGCGATCTCGCCGACGTGCGCGAGCAAGTCGAGATCGCTGAAGCTGCCTTCGCATCGGGCAAACGCATTGTCTTTGCGGCAGAAGGCCCCCCCACGGTGCTGCCCGCGACCGCCGGTACATCGTTCGAGGCGGATTCCGGCAGCGCGGCGGACGGTCGCGCCGAATCCCTTGTCGCCCGTGGCCTAACGGACGCGATCGAGGCGGCGGCAAATTGGCAGCCCGTGCTGCGTCCGGAGGACGTGACCATCGGGCGGACCCCGAAAGGAAAACCTGCCGATGTCACCATCATCAGGGAGGAGGACGGCAGACACCGCCTCGGGGTTTTGACGGTGCGGCCGCACCTGGGCTCCTACGCGAACGCACATGCCGCGGTGGTCAGGGAATTGGCTCACGCCTTCGAAAGCCTCACTGTGGCCGACCACAAGGAACCTGCCATCCCATTCGTCGAGCCTTTGCTGTTCAATCACTATGTCACAGCGGTTGATCCGGGGATCCT
>JABFVX010000188.1 GCA_013362555.1 Mycobacteriaceae bacterium | reverse complement strand
CACCATGAACGCGGTCGCGCCCGCGCCGCGGGCGACTTCGGCCATGCCGCGGTGGATTCCGCCGTCGACGGTGAACGTGTGCACCGCGCCGCGGCCCGAGGCGACCGCGGGCCGCGGCCGGTCCGCGGGCAGGTCGAGCTGGTCCGGCAGCGCCGCCAGCGCTTCGGTCCAGAACGACACCTGCCGCGACAGCAGCGATTCCGCGTCGTCCTCGGCGCCGAGAACGGCCCGCTGCCACAGTGCGAAGTCGGCGTACTGCACCTCGAGCGGCGTCCACGCGGGCTCGGCGCCGTCCACCCGGGCGCTGTAGGCGAGCATGACGTCGCGGGTCAGCGGGCCCATCGACTGGCCGTCGGCGGAGATGTGGTGCACGACGAACGCAAGCACGTGCTCGGTCGGGCTGAGTTCGAACAGGCACGCCCGGAACGGCACCGCCAGCGTGACGTCGAAGGCAGTGTGCACGAAATCGCGCACCCGCTCGGCGAGTTCGCGCTCGGACACCTCCAGCGGCGTGAGATCCGGGATGACCTCGGCCGTCGACACCACGCGCTGGTAGCCGACGCCGTCGTGCTCGGGGTAGACGGTGCGCAGCGATTCGTGTCGGGCCAGCACGTCGGCCACCGCGACCTGGAGCGCCTGCCGGTCCAGCAGGCCGGACAGCCGCACGGCGGCGGGGATGTTGTCCACCGTGGAGTCCGGGTCGAACCTGTTCAGGAACCACATGCGCTGCTGCGCCAGCGACAGCGGCACCCGCGCGGGCCGCGGCCGCGCGGTCAGCTCCGCACGCGCGGAACCGCTTCCCGCGGTTCCCTCCAGCCGCGCGGCCAACGCCGCCACGGTCGGGGCCTCGAACAGCTCGCGCACCCCGAGCGACGCCCGCAGCGCCGCGGACACCCGCGCCGCCACTCGGGTGGCGGTCAGCGAATTGCCGCCGAGCGCGAAGAAGTCGTCGTCCAGGCCTGCCCGGTCGAGGCCGAGCACCTCGGCGAACACCTCGGCCACAGTCTGCTCGACCGCCGTTGTCGGGGCGCGGAATTCGCTCGCCGCCACGACGGGCGCGGGCAGCGCCCTGCGGTCCAGCTTTCCGGACGCGTTGAGCGGGAACGCCTCCAGCGCCACGAACGCGTCCGGCGTCATGTACCCCGGCAGGCGCTGGGCGACAGCGGCTTTGACGCCGGCGACGTCCACCGCGCCGACGTCGCCGGACGCGGGCACGACGTAGGCGACCAGGCGGTCACCCATGTCGCCGTCGGTGCGCACGATCACCGCGGCCTGGTCGATGCCGGGGACGGCGGTCAGGGCGGCCTCGATCTCGCCGAGCTCGATGCGCAGGCCGCGCAGCTTCACCTGGAAGTCCGTGCGGCCCAGGTACTCGAGTTCGCCGTTCGGGTTGCGCCGCACCAGGTCGCCGGTGCGGTACATCCGCAGGCCGGTCGCGCCGGAGGCGTACGGGTTGGCCACGAACCGGTCCGCGGTGAGGTCCGCGCGGCTCACATACCCGCGCGCCAGCTGGACGCCGGCCAGGTACAGCTCGCCCGCGACCCCGATCGGCGCCGGGCGCAGCCGCGCGTCGAGCACCAGCAGCTGGGTGTTGTACACCGCGCCGCCGATCGGCACCGCCACCGCGTCGGCCGCGGTCACCTCGTGGTGGGTGACGTCGACCGCGGCCTCGGTGGGGCCGTACAGGTTGTACACCCGAGCGGGGGTCAGCGCCCGCATGCGCTGGGCGGGCGGCCCGGGCAGCGCCTCGCCGGAGGCGAACACGCGCCGCAGCGAGAGACATTCGGGGACGCGGGGTTCGGCCACGAACGCGGCGAGCATCGACGGCACGAAGTGCACCGTCGTCACGCCGTGCTCGACGATGGCGTCCACCAGGTAGGCCGGGTCGCGGTGCCCGTCCGGCCGCGCGATCGCCAGGGTCGCGCCGACCTGCAACGGCCAGAACAACTCCCACACCGACACGTCGAAGGTCGCGGGCGTCTTCTGCAGGACCACGTCCGACGGGGTCAAGCCGTACTGGTCCTGCATCCACACCAGGCGGTTCACGATCGCCGCGTGGCTGACCGCGACGCCCTTCGGCCTGCCGGTCGAACCGGAGGTGAAGATCACGTAGGCCGGGTGTTCGGGCCGCAGGGCCGCGCGCCGGTCGCCGTCGAACAACGGCGTATCCGCATATCCGGATACATCCACGGTATCCAACGCGACCGCGGGGCAGTAGGTCTCGACCGCGAATTCGTCTCGACCCGTGGTCAACACGCACACCGGATCGGCCACGTCGAGTACGTAGGCGTTGCGCTCGTCGGGGTGGTCCGGGTCGATCGGGACGTACGCGCCGCCCGCGGCCTGCACGGCGTACACGCCGACCAGCAGATCCAGCGAACGCCGCATCGCCAGCGCCACCAGCGACTCCGGACCGACGCCCAGCGCGACCAGGTGCCGGGCCAGGCGGTGCACCCGCGACGCGAATTCCGCGTAGGACAGCGCTGTGTCCTCGAACACCAGGGCCGCGGCGGCCGGCGTCCGGACGGCCTGCGCCTCGAACAGCGACACCAGGGTGGCGCTCGGGTCGACCGGGTGCGCAGCGCCGTTCCAGCCCCACAACACCTGCGCCTGCTCCGCGGCGTCGAGCAGCTCGACTTCGCCGACCGGCAACTCCGGATCCGCCACGATGGCGTCGGTCATCCGCACCAGCCGCTCGGTCAGCACCCGAATCGCGTCCGCGTCGAACAGCTCCCGCAGGTAGCCCGCCTCGATGCGCAGCGACGCACCGAGCTGCACCAGCAGCGTCAGCGGGTAGTGGGTGGCGTCGAGCGACTCCATTCCGGTCACGGACATGCCGTCGATGTCGGCGGCCTGGCGCCGGATCCCTTCGGCGTCGACCGGATACGACTCGAAGACCAGCAGCGTGTCGAACAGCTCGCCGACACCCGCGGCGCTCTGGACGTCGGCCAGGCCCAGATAGTGGTGATCGAGCAGGTCCGCCTGCTCGACCTGCACCCGAGCCAGCGCCGCGCCGAGCGTTTCGGTCGACGCCGCCCGCACCCGCACCGGGATGGTGTTGATGAACAGGCCCACCATGGATTCCACGCCGGGCAGCCCCGCGGGCCTGCCCGACACCGTGGCGCCGAACGTGGCCTCGTCCTGCCCGGTCACCATGGCCAGCACCAGACCCCAGGCCAGTTGCAGCACGGAGTTCACGGTCACGCCGCGCTCGGCGGCGAAGGCATTGAGCCGCTGGGTGCGCTCGCGGCCAAGCTCGACCAGATGCCGCTCGGACAGCGCGGCCGCCGCCCGCGCGGCGCCCGCGGGCGCGAGCCGCGTCGGCTCCACCCCGGCCA
>JABFVX010000330.1 GCA_013362555.1 Mycobacteriaceae bacterium | reverse complement strand
GGGTGTAGATGCGCGGTCCGGGTGTAATTCCCGCAAGGCCCCCATCGGTGGAGCGGCTCCGCGCCGTCCCGATTCCGCGCGCCGCAGCCGTCAGGCGGGGGCGCGTTCAGCGGCTGTGCGGGCGGGAGAGCGGGCGGCGCGGAGCGTGTCGGCGGTGAAAATCGCCAGGGCACACCAGATCATTGCGAAGCCGAACCAGCGCGGTGCGGTCATCGATTCGTGTGCCACGACCACGCCCCAGGCCATTTGCAGTGACGGAGTGAGGTATTGGAGGATTCCGATGGTCACCAGCGGAATGCGCTGGGCCGCGGCGCCGAACAGGAGCAGCGGCACAGTGGTGATGGGGCCGCACGCCATCAGGAGCAGCAGGTGGGCGTCGACGTGGGTCGCCGCCGCGGTCCCCGCGGTCGCCAGATAGCCGAGATAGGCCGCGGCGAAGGGGAATCCGACGATGCTCTCCGCGGCGAGGCTGCGCAGCGGGTCGAGCGGAACCAACTTCTTCACCAAGCCGTAGACCCCGAACGACAGTGCCAGGATCAGCGCGATCACCGGCGGCCTGCCGTAGGCGACAGTCAGCGCCGCCACCGCGGCGCCGGCCAGCGCCACCGCGCCGAGCTGGGCGCGGCTGAGCCGCTCCCGGAACAGGATCACTCCGAACAGCACGCTGACCAGCGGGTTGATGAAGTAGCCCAGGGCGGCCTCGACGACATGACCGTGGGTGACGGCATAGACGTACACGCCCCAGTTGAGCGCGATCGCGGCCGTGCCCGCGGCAGCGTACGGCCACATGCGCGGAGCGATCCGGCGCAGCCCGCCCAGCCGCCCCAGGACCGCCAGCGCCAGCAGCATCACCGCCATCGTCCACACGATGCGGTGCGCCAGAATCTCCACCGGTCCGGCGAACGCCAGGAGGCCGAAGAACGCGGGGAACAAACCCCACACGGCGTAGGCGCCCGCGCCGTAGGCCATCCCGCGCCGGTTGCTGCTGTCGTGCATGGGATTAGGCTATCCACCAGTGCAAACGAGTTTTATAGCCAGAGCGTCGACAGTGGACTGACTTCCGGAATGACCCAACCCTCCAGAATGACCCGCGACGTGCGTTGGATGCACGTCACGGGTCATTCTGGAGTTCGCGATCAGGGGGTGCGGCGCTGTGGCCAATCTGCGGCGGCGAGTACGGCGGCGTCGGACGCGTCCACCTCGATGTCGAAGACGTCGGCGAGCAGTTTGGGCAGCTCGTGCGGCTCGACTGTCTGCGCCGTGCTGCTGCCGTCCGGGCGTTCGACCGTCCATGTGAGGTCGTCGAGGATGTGGTGGACGTCGGCGTGGAAGCGCTGGATGTAGGGCCGCGCCAGGAACGGCGAGCGCGGGTGCGTCGAGACGTAGTGGTTGCCGACCCGGTAGTCGACCGGGTACTGCCGCTCCAGCGTGAACACGTGCCGGTGCACCCAGCCGAGCCTGCACAGCTGATGCAACTCCCACATCTCGCCGGTGCGTTGCAGCCGGTAGCGCCACTGTTCCTGGGCGATCTCGCGGTCCGACGCGACCAGCTCGATCGGATACAGCGGACCCGACCCGAATCCGACGTCGCACAGCCACGCTCGGTCGTCGTCGGCAGTGGTGACCCACAGCAGCGCGTGGGTGCGCGGTCGAATGTCCTGCGCGCCCATGGTGACTCGGCCTTGCAGGCCCGTGACGTCGAAGCCGAGGCGCTCCAGCGCGGCGGCGAACAGCAGCGCGTTCTCGTAGCAGTAGCCGCCGCGACGCTGCCGGACCATCTTGCGCTGCAGCGATTCCAGGTCGAGCGGGATCGGCCTGCCCGCCATCAGCTCGAGGTTCTCGAACGGGATGGTGGTCACATGCGCCCGCTGCAGCGCCCGCAATGTCGCGAGACTAGGCGTCCGCGGCCCGTCGAACCCCACCCGGGCGAGATACCCGTCCAGATCCAGCTCGTCCCCGTGCCACAGCGTCCGCGCATCCATACCCGCTCCAACCGGCGACGCGCCGCCGCCTATTCCGCGGCGCATTCTCCGGAATGACCCATGAGGTGCGTTCGACGCACCTCATGGGTCATTCCGGAGGTACTAGAGGTACTTGATTTCCAGGGCGATGCCGAGGATGGAGATCACCCAGACGGCGCAGATGAAGATGGTGATGCGGTCCAGGTTCTTCTCGACCACCGTCGAGCCGGACAGGCTCGACTGCATACCGCCGCCGAACAGGCTCGACAAGCCGCCGCCCTTGGCGCGGTGCAGCAGGATCAGCAGGATCATCAGCACGCTGCTGATTGCCAGCAGGATCTGCAGGAACATCACCATGCACGCAAGTCTATGCGGACCGTGCGCCGACACCGCCGCTGGGGCGTCCTCGGCACGCCGAAGACCGCTAGCCGGAGTTGCGCAGGGCGGTGGCCAGGCCGTTCATGGTGAGCAGAATGCCGCGCTTGACCAGTTCGGAGTCGTCTCCGGCGCGGCGGCGGCGCAGCAGTTCGATCTGCATCTGGTTGAGCGGCTCCAGGTAGGGGAACCGGTTGTGGATGGACTCGGCCAAGGCCGGGTTGTCGGCGAGCAGCGCGTCGGCGCCGGTGACGGCGGCGTGCATCCGGACGGTGCGGTCGTATTCCTGGCGGATCATGTCGAAGACCCGCTCGCGCAGTTGCTCGTCCTCGACCAGTTCGGCGTAGCGGGCGGCGATGTCGAGGTCGGCTTTGGCCAGCACCTGGGCCAAATTGGACAGGGTGGTGCGGAAGAACGGCCAGCGGCGGTACAGGCCCGCGAGCACATCCCGGCGGTTCGGGTCGTCGCCGATCCACTGCTCGATCGCGGCGCCGGTGCCGTACCAGCCGGGCAGCATCACCCGGGACTGGCTCCAGGACATCACCCACGGGATCGCCCGCAGGTCCGTCACCGAGTCGGTGGGCTTGCGCGATGCCGGGCGGCTGCCGATGTTCAGGTCGCCCACCTCCGCGACCGGAGTCGCCTGGCGGAAGTACTCGACGAACCCGGGCGTGTCGTGCACCAGCGCCGCATAGGCGGCTCGGGCGAGCTCGGCCAGTTCGTCGAGGATGCGGTAGGCCGAATCTGTGTCCGCGCCAAGGCCTTCCACGTCCAGCAAGGTGGCTTCCAAGGTTCCCGCGACCAGCGACTCCAGGTTGCGGTACGCGGTGCCGGGCTCGGCGTACTTCGTCGAGATCACCTCGCCCTGCTCGGTGAGGCGCAGCGAGCCCCGCACCGCGCCCGCGGGCTGGGCCAGGATCGCGTCGTAGCTGCGGCCGCCGCCGCGCCCGACCGTCCCGCCGCGCCCGGGGAACAGCCGCAGCCGCAGGCCGGTCGCGCGGGCGGCCTC
>JABFVX010000448.1 GCA_013362555.1 Mycobacteriaceae bacterium | reverse complement strand
GCCCGCGGGCCGCGGGGCCGCCGCGACAGCGGGCGCGAGTCCCGCCACGCTGGTTCCAGCGGAGGCCTGTCCAGGCGGAACGCCTGCCGGCGCCGCGCCCGTCGGCGTAGCGCCTGACTGGAAGCTGGGAGCAGCGGAATTCGTCTGCGCCCCAGTCATATTCAGCAGCGGCTGGTGTGTTTCGGCGACCCGTTGACGAAGCGCGTGGTCTTGATTCTCGACGTTGGTCGCCAGCTGGCGCAGATCGGCGCCCGCCTGGCGCAGCACCTCGGCGAGGGTTTCCAGATCGGACATGGTGCGCTGCTTCTCCGGCAGGTACGACTTGGCGAACGCGTGACCGGTGTCGTCGTTGCCCCAGGGCGCGCCTTCGACGTCGAGCGCGGTGCGCAGTCGCCGGATGGCCGCCAGCGCCTCGACGCCGACGCGGTCGAATGTCGGCGCCAGCGCACGCAGCTGATCCACGTCGATTGAGAACTGTTCGCTCACCCGCCCTCCTCGAACGTTCAGTAAACCGCCTTGCCGCGTTGTGCGCGTCCGGAAATGGCATTCCCAGGATTGAGAAGTTCAGGTTTCCCCTGTGCTGTCAGGTTGGATTAATACCATGTGGGAGTCGAGTAAGCCCACAAAGGCGGGGGGTGGAGTGCCGGACGACTCGAGCGCCATGCTGGCAGAAGTTCCCGGCACCGTGCGCAACCTGGTGATCGGGCACTGGCCCGATACCGAAGTCGGGCCGATGCGCCGTTGCGGCGACGCACATCTGGAGTTGTGCAAGGCCCTCAATGCCGGCGCCGATCAGTACGCGGCGTCTGCGGCCCGGGCCGAGACCGCCGTCGAAGGCGAGATTCGCACCGGTCTCGCGCAGCGACACCGCGCGGTGGAACAGGCCATGCGGGACCAGGCGGCCCTGCACCAAAGCCTTGGAACCCAGTTCCACGACACCGCCGACGCCACCCGCTCGACCCAGCACCTGCTGATCGTCGCGGGTATCGCACTGGCCGCGCAGCTCGCCTACGACAGTGTGCTGTTCTTCCAGGGCGGCGGCTTCAAGGCCATCTCCGACCGGCTCGCGGCCGAGGCGGCGATGCGGGCCGCCACCGAAAAACTCGCTGTCGGCATCGCTCAGAACGTGGCGGCCGGCCAAGTGAAGCGGATGGCGCTGCACGGAGCCATCCGAGCCGCCAAGGTCGGCGCCCTGTTCGGCGCCGTCACCAGCGGGGCCGCCCAGATCTGGGATCTCGCCGAGGGAAACGCCAAGAGCTTCAACACCATCGCGTTCGCTGAGATGGTCGCGGGCGGTGCGGTCGGCGGTGCGGTCGGGGCGGAGGTCGGCAGGCGGTTCGCCCCGAAGATCCTCGACGGCCTGGCCGGCCGGGCGGTCTCCGCGCCGGGCAGGCTGGCCGCACATGTCGGCGGCACCACGCTGATCGGCGGAGCGGGCGGGGTGAGCGGCGGCGTGTTCGGCGCGCTGCCAGCGCTGGCCGTCGAGGCGGCGCGGGGCAACGTGCGCAGCCTCGACGACGCGTACAAGATGGTGCGCGACTCGGCGATCACCGGCTTCGGCAGCGGTTTCGTGGGCGCGTCGTTCAGTTCGCTGCGCATGCACCAAGCGGGAGCCGATGGACGTCGCAACGGCTTCCCGCTGTCGGAGTCGCTGCGGCGGCGCCAGGAATACTCCGCCCACATCGACGAGCTGCTGCGCTCGGGCGTGCAGCCGCGGGTCACCGGGATACCGCGGGACACCGTGGTGGCGAAGTCGGCGAAGCTGGTGGAGAGACTCACCTTCCCGGACGGCACCGAGGTCATCCACAAGGTCGTGTCGATGCCGCAGCATGCGCACGCCGAGTTTCTCGGTTCGCTTGTCGGCGACGCCGTCGGCGTCAACGTGCCGCGGGTGCACGTCGACGGCAGCCACGTCTATATGGAGGTGGTGCCCGGACGGACGGCGTTCGACGCGTTTCCCGGCGACTGGAAGCCCGCCGACCAGTTTCACGGGACGCCGGGCGGCGAGCGAATGGGCGTGCTGGACCTGCTGCTGCGCATACCGGACCGCAACTCCGAGAACTGGATGGTCGACCACGACAACGAGCTGTGGGGCGCGATCGACAACAGCCGGGCCTTCGAAACCGCCGACGAAGCCAAGAACCCGATCAGCGCGTTCGCCAAGCAGTTCCAGGATTATGGCCCCGACAGCGAGATCGTCTGGAAGGAGCACACTTTCCCGCGCGCGGAGATCCATCAGATCCGCGAGAACCTCGAAGGAATGCGGCCGGCCTTCTACGCGACCGGCAGACGCGAGTGGTTCGACGCCATGATGAGCCGCCTCGACACGTTCGAAAGTCACGCTGTCGACGGCGGCGGGGCCCCACGCGTGACCGCCCCGCCGCACGAACCGCCATCGTCGCGCGGCGGGGCTGCCGTGCGCCACACCGAGGGCGAGAGCGTGGCCCCGAACGCCGAACGGGTCAGCGCGCCGCGCAGCGACAGACCTGCGCCGCGCGGAGACGACCTCGTGGGGCCCGGGTTGCGGACGCCGTGGAGCCGCGAAGGCGGGCCTGCGCCGTCGCCGGACGAACACGTCCCGGTCGGCGTCCCTGAGCAGAGCTTGGTCGAGCCGTCCCCGCAGCGTCGACCCGGGCCGGACGAGCCGACGTATGAGGGTTCACCCACCCAGCGGCTGCCGCGGGTGGAGCCGGAGAACGCGCCGGGCAACCGTGATCCGGCCGAGGCGTCGGCCCGGCCGATACAGGGAATGACAGCACACTACGTCCACCCCGAGGGATACGTGGACGTGCAGTTCACCGGCCCGAACGGGGAGCGGGTCGCCCACCGGCTGATGCCGGGCGAGGAATACACGCTCGGCCGCGGCAAGGGCGCCTTGCTGGAGGATGTCGCGCTGACCGACGCGGTGTCGCGCCGCCACGCGGTCATCAAAGTCGACGACGAGGGCCACGTCTTCATTCGCGACGACAGCTCGATCAACGGCACCTACGTCGACGGCAAGCAGGTGCACGGCGACAACTGGGTTCGCGTCTACGACGGCGAGAAGCTGATGCTCAGCTCTCATTTCACCGTCGACATCGGGTTCGTCCGGCAGATGGTGGAAGTTCGTCCATTCGGAGACCAGGGCCCGACGCTGCAGTTGTACCGCGGCAAGTCCCAGGAGATCGGCCGCGGCATGCTCCACCCCGAGGCTTTCGGGCGCAGCACGGTGTCGACCGGCCATGCCCTTCTCGGCGTCGACGAGAACGGCAGAGTGTGGATCAAAGACCTCGAATCCCGCAACGGCACCAAGGTGTTCGGGGTGCCGCTCGGCAAAGACGAGATTCGCTACCTGGATCCCGGCGACCGCGTGAATTACGGGGCGTACCGGCACGATATGGAATTCACGCCGCCCGATGTGAAAGTGGAAGCGGTCCCGCTGCGGGTGGAGATCGCCATGGGCGCCACCGGGGCGGTGACCCGGCTCGAACCGGGGCGGCCGGTGCTGATCGGCACCGACGAGCGGTCTCCGTTCGCCGACCACCTGCGCGGCAAGTCCCAGGTCGCCTCGCGGCACGCGATGCTCGGCCTGGATGTCGACGGCAGGCTGTGGATCCGGGACGAGCCGGGCTCGCCCGGAGTGTGGGTCAACGGCGACCAGGTGACACCGGGGCAGAAAGTCACCGTCATGGACGGCGACACCATCGGAATCGGCCCGGACGTGCCCGGGATCGCCCACGTCCGGGCGGCCCACACCGGGGTCGAACTCGCCGAACTGCAATTCGCGCCGGAACACAACCGGCTGCCGATCCTGCTGGAGCCCGGCGGCGAACACGCCGTCAACATCGACGAACTGCTCGGCAACACCGGACTGTTCGATTTCTCCAACGGTGAAATCCGCCGCGTGGGCGGGCGGGAGGTCATATTCGGCCGCGACGTCGACGGCAGGGTGTGGGTGCTCGATGAGCACGGCCAAGGCGAAGTCCGCATCAACGACAAGTCGCTGGGCAAGACCAAGACGTATTTGGGCGACGAGGACGTCGTGTCCCTCGGGGGCATGGAGGCCAGGCTCCGGCTGGGAGAGGAAGCGCCGATCCAGCTGAGGCTTTCGGACGATCCCGACTCGCCGGTACTGTCGCTGCGCCGCAACGACGAGGTGAAGATCGGGCGCGCACATGAGCTGGCCGACGAGCTGGGGGTGAAGGTCTCGCGCCACCACGCGACCATCTACCGCGACGAATACGGGCGGGTGTGGCTGCGCGACGAGGGTTCGCTGAACAAGACTTTCGTCCGCAATGTGCAAGTGGACCCAGCGCATCCCGTGGAGCTGCGGTCGGGCGACCCCATTCGGATGGGCGACTGGCTCGGCGGCGTGCAGTTCAGCGACGGGTTCCAGAAGTCACAGGTGAATCTGCTGGCGGTGCAGATGAACAGCTCACACGGTTACCAGTCGCTGGACCTCGTCCGCGGGGGGGAACCGACTACGCTCGGCCGCGGCAGCAGTCACCTGCCGGAATCCGTCCGCGATTCCGTGACGCTGTCGCGGCGGCACGCGAGCGTCGGTGTGCACCCGTCCGGGCGGGTGTGGATCCGCGACGAAGGCTCGCTCAACCACACCTATGTCAACGACAAGCCGATCGAACCCCACGCCAAGACGATCCTGAAACCTGGCGACAAGGTCACGCTCGGCGGCGAGTACGAGTTCACGGTCGCATACCCGCCGCCGGAGGGCGGCCCGTTCGTCAATTCGCTCGACCGGGAGCCCGCGACCGTGCAGGCCGTCAAGGACCTGAGCCTGGTGCCGCGCAAGGTGTTCAACCGGGTGAGCGACTTCCTCAATGCCTCCGGCGAAGGCGGGATCGTGATCGGCCGCCGGGCGGTGGCCGAACACCCGGGCCTGGAGACTCTGGTGCAGCGCCACCCGGAAGGCCCGAACGACAAGGTCAGGTGGGACAAGGTCGCCGGTCTCTATGTGCCTTCCCAGCGCAGGCTCTACATCGACGCCAACCATGCGCAACAGATCCACCCGGGCAGCGTGGTCGGTCACGAGTTCGGGCATGCTGTCGCCGACGCGTACAGCGTCGGCGGCGTCAAGCTCGACAAACAGCCGGAATGGCTGGCACTGCACCAGGAAGTGGTCGACGCTGTCGGACATCGGGAATCATGGGACAGTTACTGCGATCCTCCGGAGGAGGGGTTCGCCGACGCGTTCTCCGCCTGGCTGCACGGCCGCAAACAATTGCAGAAATACGCGGCGGGTCACGCCGGACTCGCCGCCAAACTGAAGGACTACTTTGACCGAACCCTTCTCACCTGATTCCCCGCGGCCCCGCGAAAGCCCGCCCAGGCTCGCGCGCGACGGCGAGACCATCGTGCGCCGCGTCGGCGGCCGAACCGATGACGGCGTGTACTTCGACGGCGTCGAGGAGATTCACCCCGGGGACCCCCGCTATGCCGCCCTGCTCCCCGCGGCGCGGGCCAACCCGGTCGAAGAACCGGAGCCTCCGGAGAACGAGCCCGACCCCGACACCACCGCCACCCTCCTGCGCCACCTGGGCCTTGAGTCCTGGCCCGAGCCTCCAGAATGACCCGTGGGTTGCGTTGGACGCAACCCACGGGTCGTTCTGGAGGTTGGTCAATAGCGGCCGAAGGCGAGGGCGACGTTGTGGCCGCCGAATCCGAAGGAGTTGTTGACGGCGTAGTCGATGCGGCCGCGGCGGGGTTCGCCCGCGACGATGTCGAGGTCGCCGACCTCCGGGTCGGGGGTTTCGTAGTTCAGCGTCGGCGGCACCACGCCGTCGCGGATGCTGAGGACGGTGAGCACGGATTCCAGGGCGCCGACGGCGCCGATGGAGTGGCCGAGCGCCGACTTCGGCGCGTAGACCGAGGCGTGTTCGCCCACGGCAGACTTGATCGCCCGCGCCTCGGCGGTGTCGCCGATCGGAGTGGCGGTGGCGTGCGCGTTGACGTGGGTGATGTCGGACTTCTCCAGACCTGCGGTCTGAATCGCCCGAGCCATCGCGCGGGCGGCGCCTTTGCCTTCCGGGTCGGGCGCCACGAGGTGGAAGCCGTCGGAGGTGATGCCTGCGCCCATGAGTCGGGCGTGGATGGTGGCGCCGCGGGCGATGGCGTGTTCTTCGGTTTCGATGACCATGAGCGCGCCCGCTTCGCCGAAGACGAAGCCGTCGCGGTCTTTGTCGAAGGGGCGCGAAGCGGCCTTCGGGTCGTCGTTGCGGGTGCTCATCGCCCGCATCATCGAGAACGCCGCGATCGGCACCGCGTCGATGCAGCCCTCGACGCCGCCGGTGACGACGATGTCGGCGTCGCCCATGACGATCTGCCGCCAGGCGTGCGCGATCGCCTCACAGCCCGACGAACAGGCCGACACAGGAGTTATGACGCCCGCACGGGCCTCCAGCTCGAGGCCGACACAGGCTGACGGGCCGTTGGGCATCGTCATCTGCACCGCGAGCGGCGACACCTTGCGGTAGCCGCCGGTCTTGAGCTTGTCGACCGAGTCGACGAGAGCGTCCGCGCCGCCGAGTCCGGTGCCGATGGAGACCGCGAGGCGCTCCTTGTCGACGTCCGGGCTGCCCGCGTTGCGCCACACCTCGCGGCCGAGCACCGTGGCCATCCGTTCCACGCAGGCCAGCCTGCGCAGTTCCACCCGGTCCAGCAGCGTTTCCGGAGCCACGGCGAGCTTGCCGCCGATGCGGACCGGCAGCTCGAAGTGGTCGACGAAATCCTCGGTGAGAACGCCGATTCCGCTCTGCCCGTCGAGCAGGCCCTTCCAGGTGGCGTCGACGTCGCCTGCTATTGACGTCGTCGCGGCCAGGCCGGTAACGACGACACTCGGAAATTCCTTCATCATCAGTTCCCCACAAACTCGCGAAATGTCACTCGGGAGGCCGCACTGCGCCCCGAGCCTGTATTATTACAGCGGTATGTTCCGGTGTGCCCCACGGCGATTCGGCGCCGCGGCCAGCGCTGCCACGATGGCGCTGCGGGTGCGCGCCGGGTCGATGACCTCGTCCACCACGCCGATGGACACCGCGCGCGCCACGCCGCCCGCGATCGCCTCGTGTTCGGCGGCCAACCGATCGTGCAGCGCCTCCCGTTCGTCGTCGTCGGCGGCGGCCAGCTTCTTCTTGTGCAGAATGCCGACGGCGGCGCGGGCGCCCATGACCGCGACCTCGGATTCCGGCCAGGCGTACACCTTGGTGGCGCCGAGCGCGCGGGCGTTCATGGCTATGTAGGCGCCGCCGTAGATCTTTCGCGTCACCAGGGTCACCCGCGGCACTACCGCTTCGGCGAAGGCGTGCAGCAGCTTCGCGCCGCGGCGCACCACGCCGTTCCACTCCTGGCCGACGCCGGGCAGATACCCGGGCACATCCACGATCACCACCAGCGGGATTCCGAAGGCGTTGCACAATCGCACGAAACGCGCGGCCTTCTCCGCGCTTTCGGAGTTCAAGCAGCCGCCGAGCCGCAGCGGGTTGTTGGCCAGCACCCCGACGGTCCGCCCGCCCAGCCTGCCCAGACCGGTGACGATGCTGCGGGCGTAATTGCCTTGCAGCTCTTCGAATCCGGTGAGCCGCGCGCCGTCCGCCGCGACCGCGCCGTCGAGCAACGCGTGCACGATCGGTTTCACGTCGTACGCGCGCCGCGGCGACTGCGGCAGCATCGCCTTGAGGTCGCGGTCGCCGGAAACGGCCGCGCTCATGTCGAACTCGCCTTGCCGGGCGAACAGGTCCACCAGATTCGCGGCGCGCCGCAAGGCGTCGTCCTCGTCGCGCGCGGCGATGTGGGCGACGCCGGACTTCCTGGTGTGGGTGTCCGGTCCGCCGAGGGTGTCCATGTCGACGTCTTCCCCGGTGACGCTGCGCACCACGTCCGGGCCCGTCACGAACACCCGGCCGTCCGGGGCCATGATGACGACGTCCGTGAGCGCGGGGCCGTAGGCCGCACCGCCCGCAGCGAAGCCGAGCACCACCGAGATCTGCGGAACCACCCCGGACGCCCGCACCATGGCCTCGAACACCAAGCCCACCGCGTGCAGCGCCTCGACGCCTTCGGCCAGCCGGGCGCCGCCGGAGTGCCACAGTCCGACAATCGGCAGGCCGGATTCGATGGCGGCGTCGATGGCGCTGACGATGTGCGCGCACCCGTCGACGCCCATTGCCCCGCCCATCACCGTCGCGTCCGAGCAATATGCCACCGCGGGGCTGCCCTGCACCGTGCCGATCCCCGCCAGCACGCCGGATTTGTCGCGCTCGTGCAGCGGCTCGAACGACCACGGGTCGAAGAACCGCTCCAACCTGGCGCGAGGATCCCGCGGGTCGGTCGCGATATCGGGAGTGGACAGGGCGGTCACGGGGGCCTTTCCGGGGGGTCTCACACATCATCCCTCAATCCAGAACGACCCGTGTGTTGCGTTAGACGCAACACACGGGTCGTTCTGGACAAAAGACGCCTTAATACCGGCCGAACGCCAGGGCGACGTTGTGGCCGCCGAATCCGAAGGAGTTGTTGACGGCGTAGTCGATGCGGCCGCGGCGGGGTTCGCCCGCGACGATGTCGAGGTCGCCGACCTCCGGGTCGGGGGTTTCGTAGTTCAGCGTCGGCGGCACCACGCCGTCGCGGATGCTGAGGACGGTGAGCACGGATTCCAGGGCGCCGACGGCGCCGATGGAGTGGCCGAGCGCCGACTTCGGCGCGTAGACCGAGGCGTGTTCGCCCACGGCAGACTTGATCGCCCGCGCCTCGGCGGTGTCGCCGATCGGAGTGGCGGTGGCGTGCGCGTTGACGTGGGTGATGTCGGACTTCTCCAGACCTGCGGTCTGAATCGCCCGAGCCATCGCGCGGGCGGCGCCTTTGCCTTCCGGGTCGGGCGCCACGAGGTGGAAGCCGTCGGAGGTGATGCCTGCGCCCATGAGTCGGGCGTGGATGGTGGCGCCGCGGGCGATGGCGTGTTCTTCGGTTTCGATGACCATGAGCGCGCCCGCTTCGCCGAAGACGAAGCCGTCGCGGTCTTTGTCGAAGGGGCGCGAAGCGGCCTTCGGGTCGTCGTTGCGGGTGCTCATCGCCCGCATCATCGAGAACGCCGCGATCGGCACCGCGTCGATGCAGCCCTCGACGCCGCCGGTGACGACGATGTCGGCGTCGCCCATGACGATCTGCCGCCAGGCGTGCGCGATCGCCTCACAGCCCGACGAACAGGCCGACACAGGAGTTATGACGCCCGCACGGGCCTCCAGCTCGAGGCCGACACAGGCTGACGGGCCGTTGGGCATCGTCATCTGCACCGCGAGCGGCGACACCTTGCGGTAGCCGCCGGTCTTGAGCTTGTCGACCGAGTCGACGAGAGCGTCCGCGCCGCCGAGTCCGGTGCCGATGGAGACCGCGAGGCGCTCCTTGTCGACGTCCGGGCTGCCCGCGTTGCGCCACACCTCGCGGCCGAGCACCGTGGCCATCTGCTCCACGTACGCGAGCCGCCGCAACTCGACCCGCGTCAGCAGCGTCCGTGGACTGACCTTCAGCTTGCCACCGATCCGCACTGGAAGGTCGAACTCTTCGACGAAGG
Source organism: Mycobacteriaceae bacterium (assembly GCA_013362555.1). Lineage (GTDB taxonomy): Bacteria > Actinomycetota > Actinomycetes > Mycobacteriales > Mycobacteriaceae > JABFVX01. The sequence goes on along the minus strand of JABFVX010000448.1, from coordinate 20,807 downwards.
CGTCATCGAGGACATCGATGCCGCTCTCGCCGTTGAGCAAGCCCTTCCACGTGGCGTCGACGTCGCCGGCGAGCGACGTGGTTGCGGCAAGGCTCGTTACGACGACGTTCGGGAAGGCCCCGTTCTTGGTGGAAGGAATGGTCATGGCCGATTACTCGTTTCCGGCCTTCGCCGCCTTCTCGGCCGCGAACTTGGCCTTGAGCTCGGCAGCGAGCTCGGAGTTCTCGGATTCCAGCTTCTGGATGTAGGCGACGGCGTCACCGACGGTGCGCAGGCCCGCCAGGTCCTCGTCCGGGATCTTGACGCCGTACTTGTCCTCGGTCTGAACCGCGATCTCCACCATGGACAGGGAGTCGATGTCGAGGTCGTCGATGAACGACTTCTCCAGCGTCACCTCGGACGGCTCGATGCCGGTCACCTCCTCGATGATCTCCGCAATACCGGCGACGAGTTCTTCCTGGCTGGTGGCCACTGCGTGGCTCCCTTCTTATTCTTCATAGTGGTGTTCAACAGTGTGTATCGAACAATGACGGCAATCAGTTACCGTCGGCTCTCAACCGGCTTCGATGCCGGGGAGAAGTCTCAGGCGATGCCTGCGAGCTCGGCAAACGCGAGCAGATCGGCCGGGGCCTTGAGCCCGAGCGTCGACACGCCCGGCAGCTCTCGTTTGGCGATTCCGACAAGCGCGCCCGCGGGCGGCAGTTCGACGATCCGGTCGACCTCGGACCGCCGCACGGTCTCGCTGCACAGGTCCCACCGCACCGGCCGGGTGACCTGGGCGGCGATTTTCGCCACCGCGTCGGCGCCGGACTTTACCGGCTGTCCGTCGAAGTTGGACAGCAGGGTCAGCTTCGGCTCGCTCGGGGTGATCTCGGCGGCGGCTGCCGTGACGGCGTCCTGGGCCGGGGCCATGAAGCGAGTGTGGAACGCACCCGCGACCGGGAGCGCGCGCACACGCGCCTTCTCCGGCGGGTTCGCGGCCAGCTCGGCCAGGGCGTCCAGCGCGCCCGCGGCCACGATCTGGCCCTTGGCGTTGCGGTTGGCCGGGATCAGGCCCAGCTCGTCGAGGCGGGCGAGCACGGCGTGCTCGTCGCCGCCGAGCACCGCCGACATTCCAGTGGGCTCCAGCGCGCAGGCCTTGGCCATCTCCGCGCCGCGGATAGCGGCCAGCGTCACGGCGTCGTCCGCGGTGATGACGCCCGCGACGGCCGCGGCGGCGAGCTCGCCCACCGAATGGCCCGCGACGATCGTGTCGGCGGGGATGCGGCCCGCGTTGTCCAGCTCCTCGAAGGCCAGCAGCGCGGCGGCCACCACGAGGGGCTGCGTCACCGCGGTGTCGGTGATCTCTTCGGCCGACGCGGCGGTGCCGAGGTGGACCAAGTCCAACCCGCAGGCCTTGGACCACACCTCGAGACGGTCCTGTGCGCCGGGGAGGTCCAGCCACGGCGTGAACATTCCGGGTTTCTGGGAGCCCTGTCCTGGGGCAAACAACGCGATCACGGCTCTAAGCCAACACCCTTCTGGGTCGAGATGCAGATGTTGACCACGATAGAGCTCGAGACGAGCTTTTGTGTAGACCCTACAAAGGGGGGCAGAAGGGGCCCGATTCGGTGTGAATGTGGTCCCGCTATCACAACAGGACGTAACGACTAGAGATTTTCACCGATATCTGTGACAGGTGATACTCGTGTGACTGGGGAGTGGTGTTCTGCCCGGAAATGCGCCAGACGGCCCACTGTCGAGGCGATCCTGAGGACATAAGCGTCCCGCGCATGTTGAGGATCCCGTCCGGTGATTTCGGCGATCCGCTTGAGTCGGTAACGGACGGTATTTGGATGAACGAACAGCTGCCGAGCACATGTCTCGACAGCACCGCCGCAGTCTAAATAGGCATCGAGGGTATCCGCAAGTGCCGCACCGGCCGCCGTCAACGGAATGACGAGCTGTTCGTTGAGCGCACGCACCGCCCCTTGATCGCCGAGCAGCGCGCGTTCCGGGAGCAGTTCGGCGGCGTGCACCGGGCGGGGTGCGCCGCGCCAGCCGACGACGGCCTCCATGCCCGCCAGCGCCTCCACCGCGCTGACGTGCGCCGCCGCCAGCGTCGGAGTGGTCGGGCCGATCACCACCGGGTGCGCGTCGAACACCCCGGCCAGCAGATCGGACAGGAACGCGCCCGCGGGCCCGTCGAACAGCTCGCCGCTGACCACCATGACGAGCCGCTCGCCCTGCACCACCGCCAGCGCGGCCCGGTTGTGCCGGGCGGCGATGTTGTGCACCGAGCCGACCACCGACACGCCCTGCTCCTGCGGCGGGGTCCCGACGATCACGGTGGCGGGGGCGGTCGCGTCCCAGTTGAGGGTGGCGGCGCGGGACAGCATTTCGGCGCCGGTGTCGCCGCGCACCACCGCGTCCACGACCAGGGCCTCCAGCCGCGTGTCCCACGCGCCGCGAGATTCGGCGGCGCTGGCGTACACCGCCGCGGCGGCGAAGCCGAGCTCGCGCCCGTAGCGCAGCACCGCCTCGGTGAGCGCGGTGAGCTGTTGGTCGGTGCGCGCCAGTGCGGGCAGCCACTGCTCGAAGAACTCCATGGCGACGCGGACCATGTCCACGGTCTGGCGCAGTGTGACGCGGCGCGGCAGGTCGTGCGGCACGACCTGGAAGGCGTCGATGCTGAAGCGGATGTCGCTGTCCGGGTTCTGCAGCCACTCCAGAAAGTTCACCACGGCGGTCTGTACCAGCATCTGCACCGAGGCACGCTGCTCGGCGTCCAGGTCGGCGAAGAACGGCAGCTGCTGCTCCATCGCGCCGATCGCTTCGGTGGAAAGCCTGCCGGAGAACTGCTTGACCCGTTTGAGCAGCGTGTCGGGCAGCGGATCGCGCTGGCCGCGGATGGGCGACAACGCCCCGGTCGGCAGATACACGTCGTACCCGCTCGACGACGTGTTGTCCGAAATCCGCCGCGGCCGAGGCGGCCTGCGTTCAGCCATGCAGGGAGCCTAGTGGGTATGCCGCCCGCATCCGGAAACTTCCGGAACGACCGTGCTTGGGTTGGACGCATGTCACGGTTTGTTCCGGACCGTGGTTGTGGACAATGCCAGACGTGACCGACGACTACGGCTACTGGCAGACGGTTCCCACGCGGTGGAAAGACAACGACGTGTACGGCCACGTCAACACTGTCGTCCACTACTCGCTGATGGACACGGTCATCAACGAGTGGCTGATCCGCGCGGCCGGGCTCGACATCCACGACGGCGACCGGATCGGGCTGTGCGTGCAGTCGCACTGCGAGTACAAGGAGTCGGCGTCGTTCCCGGACACCATCCGGGTCGGGCTGCGCATCGGCCACCTCGGCACCTCCAGCGTGCGCTACGAATGCGGCCTCTACCGCGGCAGCGACGGCGTGCTCATCGCCGAGGGCCACTTCACCCACGTCTTCGTCGACAACGCCACCCGCAGGCCGGTCCCCATCGACGGCAAGCTCCGCGCCGCCATGGAAACCCTCGCCCACCCATGACATAACCCTGTCCAGAACGACCCGTGGGGTGCGCTGGACGCACTCCACGGGTCGTTCTGGAGGCTCAATTGAAATGCCATACGATGACGTCCGACTACCAGCCAAAGGACGGTCGCATTGTCCGAAGCATTCGACTGGACTTCGCCGCAGAGCTACCGTCTGCCGGTCGATCTGGACGCCTATCTCGCAATGCCGGAGGAGATCTCACGATCAGTCGAGGTCAAGGACGGGATGATCGTCTTCTGCGAGTCGGCGTCGCCGAACCACAACGCAGTGGCGCGCAACATCGAGCGCGCGCTGTTGGACGGCCTGGCGAAACGGGCGCAATCGGAGCCCTGCCTGCGAGTGAACCGGGATGTCGACATGTTGGTCTCGGAAGTGCCCTTTCACTTCAAAAGGCCCGACGTCATCGTGTACCGCTGCGTCGACGAGCCGCGGCGGCGTTGGGGCAGGAAGCCGACAGCCGCTGACACCGTGCTGGTGGTGGAGGTGGTCTCGCCGACCACGGTGACCGCCGACGTGATCGACAAGCGAGCCGAATATGCGCGGTTCGGCATCGAGCGGTACTGGATCGTCCGCATGGCAGGCGACGACGGTCCCGCGGTGTCGATCGAGATGCTCACCCTCGACTCGTCGGGCAGGTATGTTCCTGCTGGGCATCGCAGCCGGGGTGAACGCACCGCTGTCGCGCTCGAGACGATAGTCCCATTCGACGCCCGCGCGAGTTGGGAGCAACTCGACGACGGCGTGGACTAGCGCCAGACCTTCCAGAATGGCCCATGGAGTGCGTCAGACGCACTCCATGGGCCATTCTGGAGGGTAAAACTACGCCGAGCCGGGGTCTACGAAGCTCTGCTCGGCGGCGTTGACGTCGTCGATGCGGTACTTGGCGGCGGCTTCGACGGCCTTGGCGTGGTCGAGCTGGCCGGTGCGGGCCAGGGCGGCCAGGACGGCGACAACGATGGATTCGGCGTCGACGTTGAACACGCGGCGGGCCGCGGGACGGGTGTCGGAGAAGCCGAACCCGTCGGTGCCCAGGGTGGTGTAGTCGCCCGGGACCCACTGGCGGATCTGGTCCGGCACCGCGCGCATCCAGTCCGACGCCGCCACGAACGGGCCGGACGCTTGCGACAGTGCCTCGGTGACGTAGGCGGTCTGGACCTCCGCACCGGGGTAGCGCAGCGCCGCCTTCTCCCGCTCGATGCCGTCGCGGCGCAGCTCGCCCCACGACGTCACCGACCACACGTCGGCATTGACGCCCCACTGTGCGGCGAGCATCTCCTGCGCCTTGAGGCCCGCGGGCACGGTCACCCCGGAGACGAGGATCTGCGCCTGCGGGGCATCGTCGTTCAGCTCACCCTTGCGGTACAGGTAGATGCCGCGCAGCAGGCCCTCGATGTCGATGCCCGCGGGCTCGGCAGGCTGTACGTACGGCTCGTTGTACAGGGTGATGTAGTAGAAGATGTCCTCGCCGCCGAAGCCCGGGACGCCCTCGGTGCCGCCGTACATCCGGCGCAGGCCGTCGCGCACGATGTGCGCGATCTCGAACGCGAACGCCGGGTCGTAGGCCGCCACCGCGGTATTGGTGGAGGCCAGCAGCAGCGAGTGCCCGTCGTTGTGCTGGAGGCCCTCGCCGGTCAGCGTGGTGCGGCCCGCGGTGGCGCCGAGCACGAAGCCCCGCGCCTGCTGGTCCGCCGCCGCCCACAGTCCGTCGCCGGTGCGCTGGAAGCCGAACATCGAATAGAAGATGTAGAGCGGGATCATCGGCTCGCCGTGGGTGGCGTAGGAGGTGCCCGCGGCGGTGAACGAGGCGGTGGACCCGGCCTCGTTGATGCCCTCGTGCAGGATCTGGCCCGCGTGGCTCTCCTTGTACGCCAGCATCAGCTCCGCGTCGACCGAGGTGTAGAGCTGGCCGTTGCGGTTGTAGATCTTCAGCGACGGGAACCACGAGTCCATGCCGAAGGTGCGGGCCTCGTCCGGAATGATCGGCACGATGCGCTTGCCGATCTCCGGGTCGCGCAGCAGCTCTTTCATCAGGCGCACCAGCGCCATGGTGGTGGCGACGTTCTGCTTGCCCGAGCCCGCGCGGATCGACTTGTAGGCCTCCGCGCCGGGCAGCTTCAGCGGCGCGGCCGCCGTGCGCCGCTCCGGCAGGTACCCGCCGAGCGTCTGGCGCCGCGACAGCAGGTACTGGATCTCCCGCGACTCCATGCCCGGGTGGTAGTACGGCGGCAGGTACGGGTCGCGCTCGAGCTGCTCGTCGGTGATCGGGATGCGCTGCACGTCCCGGAACGCCTTGAGGTCGTCCAGGGTCATCTTCTTCATCTGGTGCGTGGCGTTGCGGGCCTCGAAGTGCTTGCCGAGGCCGTAGCCCTTGATGGTCTTGGCCAGGATCACCGTCGGCTGGCCCTTGTGCGCCAGCGCCGCGGCGTAGGCCGCGTAGATCTTGCGGTAGTCGTGGCCGCCGCGCTTGAGATTCCAGACCTCTTGGTCGGTCAGGCCGGCGACCAGTTCCTTGGTGCGCGGGTCGCGGCCGAAGAAGTGCTCGCGCACATAGGCGCCGTCGTTGGCCTTGTAGGTCTGGTAGTCGCCGTCCGGGGTCGAATTCATCAGGTTCACCAGGGCGCCGTCCCGGTCGGCCTGGAGCAGCCCGTCCCACTCGCGGCCCCAGATGACCTTGATGACGTTCCAGCCCGCGCCGCGGAAGAACGACTCGAGCTCCTGGATGATCTTGCCGTTGCCGCGCACCGGCCCGTCGAGGCGCTGCAGGTTGCAGTTGACGACGAAGGTGAGGTTGTCCAGGCCCTCCAGCGCCGCTACGTGGGTCAGGCCCCGCGACTCCGGCTCGTCCATCTCGCCGTCGCCGAGGAACGCCCAGACGTGCTGGTCCGAGGTGTCCTTGAGGCCGCGGTCGTGCAGGTAGTGGTTGAACCGGGCCTGGTAGATCGCGTTCATCGGGCCCAGGCCCATGGACACGGTGGGGAACTCCCAGAAGTCCGGCAGCAGCCGCGGGTGCGGGTACGACGGCAGGCCGTTTCCGGGCCCGCCGTGGGAGTACTCCTGGCGGAACCCGTCGAGCTGGCCCTCGGTGAGGCGGCCTTCCAGGAACGCCCGCGCGTAGATGCCGGGCGAGGCGTGGCCCTGGATGAAGATCTGGTCGCCGCCGCCGGGGTGGTCCTTGCCGCGGAAGAAGTGGTTGAAGCCGACCTCGTAGAGCGCCGCGGAAGAAGCGTAGGTGGAGATGTGTCCGCCGACGCCGATGCCGGGACGCTGCGCGCGGTGCACCATGACGGCGGCGTTCCAGCGGATCCAAGCGCGGTAGCGGCGCTCGATCTCCTCGTCGCCCGGGAACCACGGCTCGTTCTCGGTCGGGATGGTGTTGACGTAGTCGGTGGAGGTCAGCGCCGGAATGGACAGGCGGCGTTCACCGGCGCGCTCGAGCAGCCGCAGCAACAGGTACCGCGCGCGCCCGGGGCCGACCTCATCCAGCATCTGGTCGAAGGACTGCAGCCACTCGCTGGTCTCCTCCGGGTCGATGTCGGGCAGGTAGGACGCCACGCCCTCGCGGATCACCCGGATGCGGCCTTGTGCCTGCCGGTCCCCTGGAACCTCGTGGATCAGGTCTGTCAACGTCAACTCCTCATGGTGGGTACACCGCCGTAATCGAATCCGCGATTTTTGAGCCGATTCATTCCTCGCCTGCACTCGGTTCCCGAGTACGCGCTGCCTCCATCCTTACCGAACGCCTCGGGCTACGTCGAGGCAGGTCAGGGCTACTCGGCAGTAGCCGCCGCGCGGGATGACGGCGGCGCGCATTCGGGGCAGAATAGGCCTCGCCTTCGTCGGCCTCGGTCGACATGGCGATAGTTGTGGCTTGCGCTTACGCGCCCGAGGATGTTCGCTAGCATTACCGATACCCACCAGTCGAGGAGGAAACCACCGTGGTCGCCGCGGCGGACGATCAGAATTACGCCCAAAAATTAGGCATTTCGCACGGCATGGTGGTGCAGGAGCTCGGCTGGGACGACGATGCCGACGACGACCTGCGCGCCGACGTCGAGGACGCCATCGGCGGTGAAATCGTCGACGAGGACTCCGACGAAGTGGTCGACGTCGTGGTGCTGTGGTGGCGCGACGGCGACGGCGACTTGGTGGACGCGCTGATGGACGCCATCGGCCCGCTCGCCGAGGACGGGTTCGTCTGGGTGCTCACGCCCAAGACCGGCCGCCCGGGCCACGTGGACCCGAGCGAGATCGCCGAGTCGGCCCCCACCGCCGGGCTCACCCAGACCTCAGCGATAAGCCTCGGCGCCCGGACCGGCAGCAGGCTGGTGCAGCCCAAGCAGCGCGCGGCCAAGCAGCGCTGAGATGGATGCCTCGCTGTGACACTGAGCGTCGGATCCGTCGCGCCCGACTTCACGCTGAAGGACCAGAACAACCAGCCCGTCACGCTGTCGGATTTCCGCGGGAAGAAGAACGTGCTGCTGGTGTTCTACCCGCTCGCGTTCACCGGGGTGTGCCAGGGCGAGCTGTGCAAGGTGCGCGACGAGTTGCCGAAGTTTCAGAACGACGACACCGAGATCCTGGCCATCTCGGTCGGCGCCGCCCCGACGCACAAGATCTGGGCCGCCGAGCAGGGCTACACGTTCCCGCTGTTGGCCGACTTCTGGCCGCACGGCGCGGTGGCGCAATCCTATGGCGTGTTCAACGAGGCGAGCGGATACCCGAATCGCGGCACCTTCGTGGTGGACAAGGGCGGCATCGTCCAGTTCGCCGAGTGCAACGAGCCCGGCGTGCCGCGTGACCAGTCAGCTTGGGAGAAAGCCCTGGCTGCGTTAGATTCATAGGCCGTTCGCCGGGGCCATCCCGGCATCAGGGGCGTATAGCTCAGCGGTAGAGCTCTGGTCTTACACACCAGCGGTCGGCGGTTCGAACCCGTCTGCGCCCACAACACAACCTCCAGAACGACCCGTGAATTGCGCCAGGCGCAATTCACGGGTCGTTCTGGATTGGGGGTGTGCGTCAGTATCAGGGCTTTCCGCTCGGTGCAGCCGACTCGTCCATGGTTGCACTGACCGAGTGGTTGGACTGACCGAGCGGTTGGACTGCCCGAGCTTCGCGCCTGGGAATGGCCCCGATGAGTTCGTCGATGGCGGCCCCGGCAGCTTTCGCGCCGGCGGGCGACGCCAATCGATGGACCCGCGGGACTAGGGGCCAGGGGGTTGCTACCAGGGCTCTTCCGTAGCGTGCGGCCATCGGTTGACGGACTGCTTTGGATTGGGGTCTCGTCGCCCGAGTAATAGCTATGAGTATCGTCGACTCCGGCTACTGGCCCGATGGCCTGGATGCATGGAACTGCGTGTTCGGGGCGGGCATCATGGCCACTGTGTGTCAGATATTGAACCGGGCGTGGGAGCGGGACCGGTTGTTGATGGCGCGGAAATTGGTTCGGCAGGTTCCACAAGGAGCCAGTCTCACGGTGCGCTGCGGACGCGTGGCTCTCGGCAGTGCCTTCTCCCTCGAAATGCGTCGTGGTGTGGCGCCGACCGCGGGTCATGGTGGGAGCGTGGCTTGCGAGTGACCGAGGAAGTAGCCGACGAGTGGAACGGGCGGGATCCTCGCGAGGTATTCAAGGAGCTTCACGAAAAACACGCGGATCATGTCTATCGAATGGCGCGACGTCAGCTCGAAGACGATCATCATGCCAAGGACGTAGTCCAGCAGGTGTTCCTCGCTATTTGGAAGAAGCTCGACCGAGACTTGTGGTCTCAAGCGGATCGTGCGCTGCACTCGCCCGAGTCTATTTGGGGCCTGATCGCAACTATCGCGCAGCGTCGCATAATCGATATTCAGCGTGCGAACGGGCGCGAATTTCTCGTGGCGGATCACGAGTCATACCTGACTTCGGTGCTGGAGGTGCCCGCACGGCTCCTCGGGTCATCCTGGATCCCGACGGACGACGAGCTCGAGAAAATCCGCCCTGAACTGGATTGTCTTACCCGGACGGAGTATCAGGTAGTCAAACTGACCTGGCAGTTCGACCTCACGGCCGAGCGGGTGGCCGAACTGTTGGGGATCTCGCTCGGATCTGTGTACACGCATCGCTCCCATGCCTTGCGGAAACTCAGGGCAGTCATTCCGGAAATGAAAGGGTCAGGTCTGACAACCAACTACGACGGCGGAGGAGAGTTGCCGGCATGATGGAAATTGGCGATCCTCGGAGAATTCCTGGTTCGTATCGAGCCGGTGATCCTGTGGAATCTCGCGAACTGATTCTCGGTCGAATCCTGTGGAAACTGGACCAGTGCGAACCGGGCGTCGATTATGAGCCGTTGGATGTAGGGGCAAGTTTTGCGGCATTGATGTCGGAATTGGACGAGAACGGCGGAGATTCTGCATCGCCGGAGACGACTACTACTCGACGGAGTGAATGGGTCGCGGCTCTTGCGCGGCATCACTCGATTTCTCTGTCCATTTTTGGAAGTATTGCCACCGAAGTAGCATTTCGGATGTTGAACGAGTACTCGGATCAATTTGCGGTGCGCCTTGCGAACGGGACACAAGGAGAACGGTGGGCTGTCAGCTGGCTTCCAGAGCAGGACCTTTCCTTCGAGCAAGCATTCATAGCAATGGCTCTGGACCATATGCTTATTGCCTGTGATGCCGATCTGGGTCGGTTGCCCGACGGTGCCCATGACCTGGCGAGATACCTCGACCTGACGCCCCTGCGAGTCAAGAATCTCATATGTGCGGCGAGAACGCCGACAGCGCAGATCTTGGGGACTCCACACCTCGCTCGGGTCGCGTACCGGCGAATCCGCGTTGAAGGCCTTGGGCTGTCACAACCGACTGCGGAACCGCGCCGCGCTTGCGGGAACTGCGACGAAGGTCGAGCCCCGCAGGATGCAGGACGCATGGAACGACAGGTGCTCCGCGACGAAGACGACGGTGGCGGGCAGCTGGCAGCAGTCGGGTAGCGACGACGTCCCACAGCATCGTCCGGTCATGCGCGCCTGCGGTCGCGGTTCGAATCCTGCTGCACCTGCAGGCCTATCCGGAATGACCCGTGAAGTGCGTCCAACGCACCTCGCGGGTCGTTCTGGACTGGGGGGTGTGCTTGGGTATGACGGTCGTTATAGTCTTTATAGCGATCGTTATAGGCGGGAGGCGCTGTGGACGACGGTTCGGCAGAGCATGCGCGCCAGAAGCTGGTGGCCGGCGCGGCGGACATGATCCGGCGGCGCGGGCTCACTGCGACCAGCGTTCGTGAGCTGGCCAAGCACGCGGATGCGCCGCTCGGCTCCACTTATCACTACTTTCCCGGCGGAAAAGCGCAATTGGCCGCCGAGGCCATCGCGTATTCGGGCAACGCCACCGCCGCGATCCTCGCGCGGGAGCTGGAGCGGGGGCCGCTGGACGGATTGCGGTCGTTCCTGATCATGTGGCGGAAAATCGTGGTGGACACCGATTTTCGAGCGGGTTGCCCGGTGCTGGCGGTCTCGGTCGAGGCAGTGCCCGAGGCCGACGGCCCCCCGCGGGCCGCCGCGGCGGCCGCGTTCGCCCAGTGGACCGGCTTGCTCGCGGGCTCGCTGTGCGACCATGGCGCCGAGCGTGCCGCGGCCGAGCGCACCGCCACCCTGATCGTCGCCGCCGTGGAAGGCAGCATTGCGATGTGCCGCGCGCACCGCAGCACCGACCCCCTCGACCGCATCGCCGACAGCCTCGAGGTCCTCGTGCGGACCGCCACCGAGCCGACCCGAGAAGGAGCATCGTGACGACCGAAACCGGAGCGCACCCATTCGATCTCGCTACCGTCCTGAAGCAGGACGGCGAGGGCCGCTACGTCGGCCACACCACGCCGGACTATTCGAACATGGTGGGCCCCTTCGGGGGCATCACCGCCGCCACCCTGCTGCGTGCCGTGCTCGACGATCCCCGGCGCATCGCCGACCCGCTGTCGATCACCGTGAACTTCGCGGGACCCATCGCGGACGGTCTGTTCACGATCGACGCACTGCCGGTGCGCACCAACCGCACCACGCAGCACTGGTCGCTGACGTTGAGCCAGAACGACTCCGTGGCGACCACCGCGACCGTCGTGTGCGGGCTGCGCCGGGCCACCTGGGCCGACACCGAGATCGACCCGCCCGCCGCGCCCCCGCCGGACGCGGCGCCCGCCGCGGCCATGCCGGAGTACCCCGCGTGGCTGCGCAATTACGAGATGCGCTTCGTCGAGGGCAACCTCTTGTCCGGGCAGGCGTCGCCGACGTCGACCAGCACCCTGTGGGTGCGTGACGCTCCCTCCCGCGCGCTGGATTTCGCGTCCGCCACGGCGATGAGCGACGTCTTCTTCCCACGCATTTTCCTGCGCCTGGGCACGATGGTGGCGGCGAGCACCGTGACCCTCACGGTGTACTTCCACGCCGACGCGCAGACGCTGGCCGACTACGGGGACCGCCCTGTGCTGGCCACCGCCCGCGCCCAGCACTTCGGCAATGGCTACTTCGACCAGTCGGCCCACCTCTGGACCGACGCGGCCCGCCCGCTCGTCACTACCCACCAACTCGTCTACTTCAAAGCCTGACCGGAACCTCCGGAACGACCCATGAGTTGCGTTGGACGCACTTCATGGGTCGTTCTGGATGTTTGGTGGCTGTCAGGCCGTGGTGGCCCGGCGATCCGGGATCGAGTCGGGCGAGCCCAGGAGGAGCTCGTCGAAGCGGGCGAGGACCTTGACGTGGTAGACGCCGAAGATGTCGCCGAAGAGAGCCAGTTGGGACTGGGTAAGCCCGGCGTCGGACTCCCACACGGCCACCAGGGCGCGCCACGCCAGCACGTGCATGTCCGGTGACACGGCGTAGAACGCCGACACCGCGGCGGGCACCGCGAGCACCATGTCGCCGATCGAGTTCAGCATGGCGCGCTGCATGCCGTGGCCGAGCGCGGTCAGGACCTTGCGCACGAGGGCCAGTTCCATCGCGAACAGCGCCGCGTAGTCCGGGTCGTCGCTGCGTGCGGCGGTTTCCATCTCGTCGAGGAGAGCGGACAGCTCGGCGGAATCGACCGTGCGCTCGCTGTCGGTGTAGGCCAGCAGCGCGTCCTGTACCAGCAGCTGTTCCTCGGCCACGATGTCGGCGAACATCGCCACCGCGTGCTCCGGACTGTCCACCGACAGCTCGAACAGCCGCCGATACAGCTCCACGCCGCCGTCCATGTGCACGTCCCGGATGGCGAAGCCCTTGCCCGGCCGCGCTTCGACGAACCCCGCCGCCTCCAGGCGGCCCAGGATCAGCTGCGCCGTCGCGCGATTCACGTCGAACTCGTCGGCGACCCCGCGCACCGATGGCATGAGCTCGCCCGGGGCGTACTCTCCGGCGGCGACGCGGCGGGCGAGCACGTCCGCGATATCGGCGACGATGGTGTTGGCTCCCATGGTGTTATCCCTCGACGGCGTGCGGATACGGTTGCGGCGGTGCGGGTCGCTGCTCGTACCGGTGCACAACCTGTGCAAGTTCCGGCCACCAGCTGAGAAATTCGTCCCGAATCGGACCTTCGGCGTGCAGCAGGCACATGGTCCCGGCTCCGGTGATGACGGCGCGGGCGACCACAGTCAATTCCGGCGGCAGCGTCATCTGGCGGAAGACATTGGTCAGCCGCATCGCCGCGATGGCGCGCACCTGACGGCGCAGCCACTTCGGCGACAGCCGAAAGCTCTGGTGCAGCAGGACGTCCGCGATCGGCGCGCCGATCCGGAGCAGCGCTGCCGCGTCGCAGTCACGGTCGGGGCCGACGAATCCGTGCGTGCGCAGGGCGGTCGTCATCGTCTCCGGCGTCCCGTTGTAGAGGGCGTCGCCGATGTCGAACAGCACCTGCCCGAAGCCGTCCGGGAACACTCCGCACGCGCCGAAATCCACCACGCCGAGCCTGCCGTCCGGCAGCAGCAGGAAGTTGCCGGGATGAATGTCGCTGTAGAGCAGTCCACACCGGCGGTGTCCCTGGTGGGCGAACCGCAGCACCCGCAGACCCGCTCGGCTGCGCTCCGGGCTGTCGGGGCCGGTCAGCAGCCGCCCCGCCGGGACGCCGGAGAGCCAGTCCCCGACGATCACGTCGTCGGTGTGCGCCACCACGGCGGGCACCGCGAACTCGGGGTCGCCCGCGAAGGCCTCAGCGAACATCTGCTGGTGCGCGGCTTCGCGGCGGTAGTCGAGCTCGCCGTCGACGCAGGCGCACACCATCTCGATGATGGCGGCCATGTCCGCGCCGGGCAGCAGCGCCCCGAACACCCCGGCCAGGCCGCGCAGCAGTCGCAGGTCCGCCTGCACGGCTTTGCGGGCGCCGGGATACATGAGTTTCACCGCTACCGGGCGGCCGTCGCGCCACACGGCGCGGTGCACCTGGCCCAGTGAGGCGGCCGCCGCGGGCTGGTCGGAGAACTCGCGGAAGTCGGCGCGCCAGTCGGATCCCAGGTTGTCCGCCAAAACCTGGTGCACCAGGCCGGGCAGCATCGGCGGCACGCTGTCCTGGAGTTTGGTCAACGCGGCGCCCGCGAACTGGGCGAAATCGTTCCCGTTGGGGTCGGCCCAGCGCTCGGGAATCGCCGACAGGAAGATTCCCGCTATCTGCCCGAGCTTGGCGGCTCCGCCGCGCAGCTCACCGAGAACCTCGAAAAGATGCTGTGCGGTACGTAAATGAATGTCGTGGTCGATCGCGTCCCGCGGGTGTCCGGCCAGTCGCCGCCCGGCGCCTGCCAGCCGCCGCCCGGAGTAGGCGATGGGGACCGAGACCAAGCGGGCGTCGCGAACGATGCGGTTGCTCGGGACCCGCCCGGCAGCGCGGTCGCCTCGAAACGGAATGACGCGTGTGCGAGAAGTGTCGGTCAGTGTGCCCGCCCTCGGCTCGACAGTGATGCTTTGCGGTTGCCGGCGGTGAGTAGTCTGCCATTATTCGCCCGCCCGGAACGGGTGTGGCGTCGGCGGCCGTGGGGAGGGTCGCCACGGGTTCGCGCGGGGTGGGTGACCGGGTCGGGCTCAGTAGGGCGCTGTCGGCAGGAAGCCGCCGACGACCGTGGCGATGGTCTTGGCGAAGGTCAGTACAGCGGTGGCGACAGTGAAGAGGGCGTTGACGGCGACCATGTTCGGGTCCTCCTTGGTGGTGACGCATGGGAATGGGTGACCGGAGACCAAATCGGACGTACTTCACAATCGTACGTCCCCGCACCCTCGGCGGGGCCACAACGGGGCGCGGCATAGGATCGCGGCATGGCGGAATTCATCTACCAGATGCGGAAGGTGCGCAAGGCGCACGGTGACAAGGTCATCCTCGACGACGTCACCTTGAACTTCCTGCCCGGCGCGAAGATCGGTGTCGTCGGTCCGAACGGCGCCGGTAAATCCAGCGTGCTCAAGATCATGGCGGGCGTCGACCAGCCGAACAACGGCGAAGCGTGGCTCTCGCCCGGGGCTACAGTCGGCATCCTGCAGCAGGAGCCCGCGCTCAACGAAGACAAGACCGTCCGCGGCAACGTGGAAGAGGGCATGGGCGAGATCATGGTGAAGCTGCAGCGCTTCAACGAGATCGCCGAGCTCATGGCCACCGACTACTCCGACGAGCTGATGGAGGAGATGGGCAAGCTCCAGGAGGAGCTGGACCATGCCGACGCGTGGGATCTCGACTCCCAGCTCGAGCAGGCGATGGACGCACTGCGCTGCCCGCCGCCGGACGAGCCGGTCACCAACCTCTCCGGCGGCGAGCGCCGCCGCGTCGCGCTGTGCAGGCTGCTGCTGAGCAAGCCGGACCTGCTGCTGCTCGACGAGCCGACCAACCACCTGGACGCGGAGAGCGTGCTGTGGCTCGAGCAGCACCTGGCGAGCTATTCGGGGGCGGTCCTCGCGGTCACCCACGACCGGTACTTCCTCGACAACGTCGCCGAATGGATCCTCGAGCTGGACCGCGGCCGGGCCTACCCGTACGAGGGCAACTACTCCACCTATCTGGAGAAGAAGGCCGAGCGGCTCGAAGTCCAGGGCAAGAAGGATCAGAAGCTGCAGAAGCGGCTCAAGGACGAGTTGGCCTGGGTGCGCTCCGGCGCGAAGGCCCGGCAGGCCAAGAACAAGGCGCGCCTGGGGCGCTACGAGGAGATGGCCGCCGAGGCCGAGAAGACGCGCAAGCTCGACTTCGAGGAGATCCAGATCCCGGCAGGCCCGCGGCTGGGCGACATCGTCGTCGAGACGTCGCACCTGGACAAGGGCTTCGGCGACCGCCAGCTCATCAAGGACCTGTCGTTCACGCTGCCGCGCAACGGCATCGTCGGCGTGATCGGCCCGAACGGCGTCGGCAAGACCACGCTGTTCAAGACCATCGTCGGGCTGGAGTCGCCGGACAGCGGCACCGTGCGGGTCGGCGAGACGGTGAAGCTGAGCTACGTCGACCAGTCTCGCGCAGGCATCGACCCGAAGAAGACGGTCTGGCAGGTGGTTTCCGACGGGCTCGACTTCATCGAGGTCGGCCAGCAGGAAATGCCTTCGCGCGCTTATGTTTCCGCGTTCGGTTTCAAGGGCCCGGACCAGCAGAAGCCCGCGGGCGTGCTGTCCGGCGGCGAGCGCAACCGGCTGAACCTGGCACTGACGCTCAAGCAGGGCGGCAACCTGATCCTGCTGGACGAGCCAACCAACGACTTGGACGTCGAGACCCTCAGCTCGCTGGAGAACGCGCTGGAGAATTTCCCCGGCTGCGCCGTCGTCATCTCCCACGACCGCTGGTTCCTGGACCGCACCTGCACCCACATCCTGGCGTGGGAAGGCGACGACGACAATCCGGCGCAGTGGTACTGGTTCGAGGGCAACTTCGAAGCCTACGAAGCGAACAAGGTCGACCGCCTCGGCCCCGACGCCGCCCGCCCGCACCGCATCACCCACCGCAAACTCACCCGCGGCTAGGAACTCCCAGACTCCCAGACTTCCAGGATGACCCATGACGTGCGTCCAACGCACTTCACGGGTCATTCTGGAGGCTTTCATTCACACTGTTCGAATGAAGGACGCCGCCAGGACGGTTCGGGGATCGCGGGGGCAAGTCGTTGCCTGGGCGCTGTGGGACTGGGGGTCCTCGGCGTACCACGCCGTGGTGCTGACGTTCGTCTTCTCGGTGTACCTCACCGATTCGGTGGGCGAGCACCTCGGCGGGTCGATCTCGGCAGGAGCGTGGCTGGGGTGGTCGCTCGGGCTGGCAGGGTTCCTGATCGCCGTGCTCGCGCCGGTGAGCGGGCAGCGGTATGACGCCACCGGCAAGCGGAAGCGGTCGCTGGGGGTGCTCACCGGCCTGACCGTCGCGGTGATGGCGGCCATGGTGGCGGTGCGTGACACGCCCGGGTATCTGTGGCTCGGGCTGCTGCTGCTGGGTTCGGCGTCGATTCTGGCGGAGCTGGCGCAGGTGCCGTACAACGCCATGCTGCGGCAGGTGTCGACGCCCGCATCCGTCGGGCGGATCTCCGGATTCGGCTGGGCGATGGGCTATGTCGGCGGCATCGTGCTGCTGCTGATCTGCTACGGCGGGTTCATCGTGGGCAAAGGCGAACACCGCGGCGTGCTCGGGGTGGCCACCGACGGCGGGCTGAACGTCCGGCTGGCCGTACTGGTCGCGGCGGTCTGGTTCGCGGCCTTCGCATTGCCCGTCCTCGCGGTGGTGCCGGAACTGCCGCCGCCGCACGCCGATCCGGGCGCGGAACGGGCCGGATTCTTCGAGTCCTACCGCGTTCTGTGGCGCGACGTGCGCGAGCTCTGGGCCGCCGACCGCAACGTGGTGTACTTCCTGATCGCGAGCGCCCTGTTCCGCGACGGGCTGGCAGGCGTCTTCACGTTCGGCGCGGTGCTCGCGGTCGACGCCTACGGCATCGCCGACGACGACGTGCTGCTGTTCGGCGTCGCCGCGAACATCGTTGCGGCTCTGGGCGCGATCGTCGGCGGCCGAATCGACGACCGGGTCGGCTCGAAGACCGTGGTCATGGGTTCGCTGCTGGCCATGATCGGCACCGGCCTGGTCCTGCTGGCCGTCTCCGGTCCGGCCGCCTTCTGGGCCGTGGGCTTGGTCCTGGTCCTGTTCGTCGGCCCGGCTCAGGCGTCCGCGCGCACGTACCTCGCCCGCATCGCCCCGGAAGGCCGCGAAGGCCAGCTTTTCGGCCTCTATGCCACGACCGGTCGCGCCGTCTCGTTCCTGGCGCCCACGCTGTTCGGCGTCACCGCCTGGGCCTTCGGCGCCGACCGGTGGGGCGTGGTCGGCCTACTCGTCGTCCTGGCGCTCGGGGCCGCCGCGCTGTCGGTCGTTCGGTCGCCCGCTTCACTCCGGAAAGACCCGTGAGTTGCGCAGCGGTCGTCCCGCAGTTCTGTACTGGACGGTGTGATGCTGGGAGTTTGCCGCGTACTGGAAAGTAGCTCTTTCGACACGGGGGACTCGGCTGAAAAGCGGCGTGCGGGAGTACTAATGTCGGTGGGCGTGCCTACGTGTAGCACTCTGCGACAGGGGGTAGCTCGATGATGATGATCTCGCGTACCGGTGAGGATGTGGTTGAGGTGCCGGAAGGGTTCCGGGGCGACTTGACCTACCTCGAGGTGGCCTATTTCCGACATGTCGACTCCGGCGCCGCGCTGCCGACGGTGACCGCGCAGTCGGACCGGATCTTCCGTCACCACCTGTTGCTGGCGTCGATGCGCCCGCCCGGCATTCCGGTGATCCGGGTGTACCGGCCTGCTGACGGCACCGGGCTCGGCGCGGCGGTGCAGATCGTGAACGACGACATGCCGCTGCTGGTGGAGTCGGTGGTGGCGACGCTGCGCCGGATGGGCGCCACTGCCAGCGAAGTCATCCACCCGATTTTCGACGTCATTCGGGCCGACGGCCGGCTGGAGTCGGTCATCCCCAGGGAAAGCGACGGCAACGGCCACGACCCGCTGGCGGCGGTGGGCGCGGTGCGGGAGTCGTGGATGCACGTGCAGCTCACCGCCTCCACCCCGGCGGCGGTGCTGGACCGCATGGAGTCCGCGCTCCCGGCGCTGCTGGCCGACCTGCGCCAGATCGTCGACGACACGCCCGCGATGTGGGCGACCGAGCGCGCCGTCGCGGCCGAGCTGGACGCGGTCGCCAAGCGCACCGCTGACGACGGGCGCAGCGCCGCAACGGGTTCCGACCAGCCCGCCGACTGTGCCGAGCTGCTGCGCTGGCTCGACGACGGCCACTTCACCATGCTCGGATACGCGCGCTACCGCTTCGACGCCGCGGGGACGCCCGTCAAGGCGCCCGACTCCGGGTTCGGCATCCTGCGCGACAACGCGGACGTCGACGGGGGCGCGGACTTCGACGTGCCGCTGTTCGGCAAGGACCGCCCGCTGCTCACGCTGACCCAGGGCACGGCGATCGCCGCCGTGCACGGCTCGGTGCACCCGTATTTCGTCGGCGTCACCGACTACGACGACGCGGGCGCGGTGGCAGGCGAGCGCCTGTTCGTCGGAATGTTCACGGTGACCGCGCTGCACGAGAACATCCTCGACATCCCGGTGATCGAGCGGCGCGTGCGCCGCGTCATCGAATGGGCGGGCTTCGACCTGAATTCGTTCTCCGGGCAGGCGATGTTGGAGGTGATGCAGGCCTTCCCGAGGGTGGAGTTGTTCTCTTCGGACGCGCGCAGGCTCTTCGACACGACCACCGCGGTGCTCAACCTCGGTCTGCGCCGCCAGGTCCGGCTGTTCCTGCGCGAAGACGAGCACAGCCGCATCGTCAGCTGCCTGGTGTACCTGCCGCGCGACCGCTACACCACCGCCGTCCGACTGGCCATGCAGGACATCCTGCTGCGGGAGTTCGACGGCGAATTCATCGACTACTCCGCGCGGGTCACCGAATCGGACCTGGCGAACGTGTATTTCACTATCCGGCGGCGGGCCGACGCGGGCTGGGCCGACACCTCCGAGGCCGGCCGCCGCACCATTCAGGAGCTGCTCACCGCGGCCACCCGCACCTGGGCGGACCGGCTGGCGGAGGCGGCCACCGCGGACGGCCTCGGCGACCCGGCGGTCGCCAAGCGCTACGCCGACGCTTTCCCGGACGGCTACAAGGAAGATTTCCAGCCGCGCGACGCCCTCGTGGACCTGCGCCGCCTGGAGCGTCTTGCCGACGGCTCGATCGACTTGCAGCTGTACCGGGAGCCCGCGGCGGCGCCGGGGGAGTGGCGCTTCGCGCTCTACGTCGGCGGCGAGGGCATCTCGCTGAGCCGGGTGCTGCCCGTGTTGCAGAGCCTCGGCGTCGAAGTGGTCGACGAGCGGCCATACCGAATCGACCTGCCCGACGGACTGCCGCGCTGGATCTACGTGTTCGGCCTGCGCGCCGAGCCGGAACTGCTGCGTGGAGCGCTGGACCAAGGGCTGGACGCCTCGCTCGCCGGGGTCGCCTACGGCAGCCAGGCCGACGAGGGCATCCGCAGGCGCGTCCCGGACGCATTCGCGGCCATGTGGTTCGGCCGCGCCGAGACCGACGGACTCAACGAGCTGGTGCTGCGGGCCGGGCTGCACTGGCGGGCGGTCACGGTGCTGCGGGCATACGCGAAATACCTCCAGCAGGCCCGCTTCCCGTACAGCCTCGCCAACATCACCCGCGTGCTGATCCAGCACCCGAACGCGGCGAAGTCGTTCATCGAGCTGTTCGAGGCGTACTTCGACCCGGACAACGCGGGCGGGGCGAGCGACGAGCGCGTCGCCGAGATCGAGGCGCGGCTCAACGCCCAGATCGACGCGGTGGTCAGCCTCGACACCGACCGCATCCTGCGGGCGATGCTGCGGCTCATCAGGGCCACGCTGCGCACCAACTACTTCATGCGCGACTCGGCGGGCGCGGCGCGGGAGTACGTCTCGTTCAAGTTCGAGCCCGCCGCGATTCCGCAATTGCCGAAGCCGAAGCCGCAGTTCGAGATTTTCGTGTATTCGCCGCGGGTCGAGGGCGTGCATCTGCGGTTCGGCGCGGTGGCGCGCGGCGGGCTGCGCTGGTCGGACCGGCTCGAGGACTTCCGCACCGAGATCCTCGGCCTGGTCAAGGCCCAGGCGGTGAAGAACGCCGTCATCGTCCCCGTTGGCGCGAAAGGCGGCTTCGTGGTGAAGGATCCGCCGGCCGTCACCGGCGACGCGGCCGCGGACCGGCAGGCGCTGCGCGATGAAGGCGTGGCCTGCTACCGCACCTTCATCTCCGGCCTGCTCGACCTCACCGACAATGTCAACCACGCCGACGGTGTGATCGTGGCGCCGGAGCGGGTGGT
>JABFVX010000338.1 GCA_013362555.1 Mycobacteriaceae bacterium | reverse complement strand
CCGGGCCATCCACTCGCGGGGGCCGAAATAGCGGCACGACTCCGCCGCGACGGAGGCGGCCTTGGCCAGTGCGATGTCGAAACTGTTGTGTCGCCGGTAGAAATGGCAGAAAGCGCCGTGCAGGATGTCACCCGCGCCGAGAGTGTCGACAGCCGTCGTGGTCGGCACGTCGAGCCCGCCGCGGCGGCCGGCGCCCGCGTAGACGATCGCTTCCGGGCCGCGGCTGATGGCCGCGAAGCGCACCCCGGCGGCGAGCAAGTGGTCGAGCACCGCGTCGGGGCCGTCTCCGGGTTCGACGCCGGGCGGTCGAAACACCGCCGAACAGATCGCCACGTCGACGACCGGAAGCAGCGCGGCGTGCGAGGGCCGCCAGCGGCCTGCGTCCAACACCACCGGAATGCCTTGGCGGTGGGCCTCTTCGGCGATGCCTTGGCACATGTCGGTGAGATGCCCGTCGATCAGCACGATCTCCACCTCGTGCAGCGCCTTGGCATGGGCGGGCTCGAACGGCGCCCGGATCCGCGACGAGTCGAGTGAGACGATCGTGCGAGTCTGCGACCGGCGGGCGACCACGATCGACGACAGCGGCGGAGCCTGGGCGCTGGTCGGGGTGGCGTCGAGCACCTGAACTCGGTGGCGGTGCAGGTCCGCCCGCACCACTTCGGTCAGGAAGTGCTGGCCCAGTGCGGTCAGCAGGGCGGGCGACTCGCCCGACAGGAACGCGAAGGTGATCGCCGCGTTGGCCGCCGGGCCGCCCGCTCCCAGGAACTGGTCAAGTGCTTGGGTTTTGGAGTCCTCGGACAGATACTCGTCCACCAAGTAGGCAATGTCGCACGTGGCGAGTCCTACGAACAAGGCTCGGCCTTTCGGCGGGGACGTGTGCTTCACATCCATCAGGCGGCTCCTTTCGCGCTGTCGGGCACCACCAGAACGTGGTCGAGGTGAGCTGTCTGATCCGAATACGACTGCACCGTGAGCACCGCGACGAAATCGTTGCGGCGGGCGCGGTCGCTGAGGACTTGCCAATGGTTCGCGAAAAACCATGCTGCGCCGCCGGTTCCGCGCGGACCCAGCCCGGCGCAGAAGAACCACGACCGGCCGGGGTGCGTGCGGTCCGGCTGCACGCGGGCGATGATGCCTACGTTCGTCTCGTCGGTAGACCGGAACGTGGTGCCGTCCGCCAGCTCCAGATACTCCAGATAGTGCGTTTGGGCGGAGTCGTCCTTGATGGTGAACAGCGGCTCGTCGGTGCTCCGGATGTACATGTGGGTGCAGTCGTTGCTGGAGAGCCCGAACGAGATGAACGCCCGGTCGCACGCCTGCACCACGGTGTGGTCGCTGGCGATGTCGAATGCGATGGGCGCCTGCCTGCGCAGCATCGACAGCACGTACACCAGGGCGCGCAAGTCGTTCTCGGCGACCGCCACCGGGACGTCGATGCGGTGCGCCGCCCGGAATGGGCTGTTGCGCTTGACATAACATTCCTGACGGGGCAGCCCCGCGTCGGCCAGCGCCTGCAGCGCGTCGTCCCCGAGCGAGAACGTCGGATAGACCAGTGTCACTCCGCGCGAAGAGATCTCGCGGCCGACGAAGTCCGCGAAGTCGACGACCGACTTGGTCGGCGCCATGGACGGGGCCGCCGCCAGCCCGTCGAAGTCCGCCTCCTCGAACAGTTCCGCGACCCGCCATCCGGGGAACATCCCCTCCAGCACCCGGCAGTGGTGCGCGTAAGGCAGCCCCCGCATGTTTCCGGACAGCCACTTGTAGAACTGCGCCTTGCTCGGCGGCGTGCCCACCTCGCCGAGCGAAGCGGCGACCTCCATATAGCGCCGCTTGAAGTCGGAATGTCCTTGTAAATGCTGTTGTTGCAACAGCGTCCTCAGTGCCGCAGGCATGAATAACTCACCTCGACCTACCACAGCGCCACTATCAATATTTGCTTCTACTCGACCGTAGCAAGGAGAACGGACACAAACGAGTCCGATGAGACAAGAGTGCTCGAGAATGAACCCGCACTGTGATCGCGGCGA
This sequence comes from Mycobacteriaceae bacterium, assembly GCA_013362555.1. Classification (GTDB taxonomy): domain Bacteria; phylum Actinomycetota; class Actinomycetes; order Mycobacteriales; family Mycobacteriaceae; genus JABFVX01. Next base: position 10,135 of record JABFVX010000338.1, on the reverse strand, counting down.
GACGGCTTGCGGCGGGATCCTTCTCACTGGTGCTTTCGAACTCGACGTGAATCCGCGGGAGGCGGAGGACGATGGCCAACCTCTACAGCTGCAAGTGCGCCCCCGACCGGCTCACCGTCTTACAGGCCCACCGGATCATGCAGATCCACCTCCGGTGTCCCACCCGGTACTGTGCCTCGCGGCACGCGGCGATGGGCTTGCTGCGCTGCGAAGGCCATTACCTTCCCGACCACCGATCCGACTTCGGGTGAATGCGCCCAGTCCGGGCGCCTGTGCGCCGCCGGTCCCGACCTCCCATCGACCGGCGGCGCACAGCCCGGCTCCCGCGGGCGCCGACACGTCTCCCGCTTCCAGAACGACCCGTGAAGTGCGCCTGACGCACTTCACGGGTCATTCCGGAGGCAGTTGTGGGGAAGTGTCCGGGGTGGTGCATAGACTCGGGGCGTGACTTCAGCGAGTGGTGCACCCGAGACTGCCCGGCCGACGTTGATGCTGCTGGATGGGCATTCGCTGGCCTATCGGGCGTTCTACGCACTGCCCGCCGAGAACTTCAAGACGGCGAGCGGGGTGACCACCAACGCGGTGTACGGGTTCACCGCGATGCTGATCAACCTGCTGCGTGACGAGAAGCCGACGCACGTGGCGGCGGCGTTCGACGTGTCGCGGCAGACGTTCCGAGCCGAGGAGTATCCCGAGTACAAGGCCAACCGCAGCGCCACGCCGGACGAGTTCCGCGGGCAGGTCGAGCTGATCCAGGAGGTGCTCGCGGCGCTGGGCATTCCGGTGATGGCCATCGCGGGCTACGAGGCCGACGACGTCATCGCCACGCTCACCACGCAGGCCGCCGCCCAGGGCTACCGAGTGCTCCCGGTGACCGGCGACCGCGATTCGCTGCAGCTGGTCACCGACGAGGTGACTGTGCTCTACCCGCGCAAGGGCGTGTCGGAGCTGACGCGCTTCACGCCGGAGGCGGTATCGGACAAGTACGGCCTCACGCCCGAGCAGTACCCGGATTTCGCCGCGCTGCGCGGCGACCCGAGCGACAACCTGCCCAGCATTCCCGGCGTGGGGGAGAAGACCGCGGCCAAATGGATCCGCGAGTACGGCGACCTCACCACCCTGGTCGACAAGGTGGACCAGGTGAAGGGCAAGGTGGGCGACGCGCTGCGGGAGCACTTGTCCGGGGTGCTGCTCAACCGCAGGCTCACTCAGCTGGTGCGGGACGTGCCGTTGCCGTACACGCCGGAGCAGCTCGCCCAGGGCCCGTGGGACCGCGACCGCATCCACCAGCTGTTCGACGACCTCGAGTTCCGCGTGCTGCGCGACCGGCTGTTCGAGACTCTGGCCCCGCCGGAGCCGGAGGCCGACGAGGGCTTCGAAATCAGCGGCGCCGCACTGGAACCCGGCTCCGTCGCGGACTGGCTTGCGGATCACGCAGGTCCGGGTGCCGGGAATGTCGCAGCCCGGCACGGAGTGTCGATCGTCGGCGCCGGATTGCCTTATGGCGGTGACGTTTCCGCGTTGGCGATCGCGGCGGCCGACGGGGAGAGCGCCTATCTCGACGTGCAGGCCCTGACCCCCGAGGACGAGCGGGCGCTCGGCGCGTGGCTGGCGGACCCGGACGTCGCGAAGGCGCTGCACGAGGCGAAGTTCGCGCAGCACGCGCTGCGTGGGCGCGGCTGGGAGGCGGCCGGCGTGACCAGTGACACGGCGCTGGCGGCGTACCTGGTGCGCCCGGGCCAGCGCACCTTCAACCTCGACGACCTGTCGCTGCGCTACCTGCGCCGCGAGCTGCGCGTCGACAACGGCGCCGAGCAGCAGCTGTCGTTGCTCGACGACGAGGACGAGACCAACGCCAGGATCGCCGAAGGGGAGATGCTGCGCGCCCGCGCGGTGGCCGACTTGGCGATCGCCTTCGACGCCGAGCTGACGGGGATCGAGTCCACGGCGCTGCTGGAGAAGATGGAGTTGCCGCTGCTCGGGGTGCTCACCGAGCTGGAGACCGCGGGCATCGGCGTCGACGTCGACCGGCTCACCGAGCTGCAGTCGACGTTCGCGGCCCAGGTCGCGGCAGCGGCCGAGGCCGCCTACGGCGTGATCGGCAAGCAGATCAACCTCGGCTCGCCCAAACAGCTGCAGGTGGTGCTGTTCGACGAGCTGGACATGCCGAAGACCAAGCGAACCAAGACCGGTTACACCACCGACGCGGACGCGCTGGAGTCGCTGTTCGAGAAGACCCAGCACCCGTTCCTGGAGCACTTGCTCGCGCACCGGGACTCCACCCGGCTCAAGGTCACCGTGGACGGGCTGCTCAAGTCGGTCTCCGACGACGGGCGCATCCACACCACCTTCAACCAGACCATCGCCGCCACCGGGCGGCTCTCGTCCACCGAGCCCAACCTGCAGAACATTCCGATCCGCACCGACACCGGCAGGCTCATCCGCGACGCATTCGTCGTCGGCCCGGGGTTCGAGTCGCTGATGACCGCGGACTACAGCCAGATCGAGATGCGCATCATGGCGCACCTGTCGCGCGACCAGGGTCTGATCGAGGCGTTCCACTCCGGGGAGGACCTGCACAGCTTCGTGGCGTCGAAAGCCTTCGGCATCCCGATCTCCGAGGTGACGTTCGAGATGCGGCGTCGGATCAAGGCGATGTCCTACGGCCTGGCCTACGGCCTGAGTGCGTTCGGGCTGTCCAACCAGCTCAAGATCAGCGCCCAGGAAGCCAAGGAGCAGATGGAGGTCTACTTCGACCGGTTCGGCGGCATCCGCGACTACCTGCACGAGGCGGTGGACCACGCGCGCAAGGTCGGCTACACCGAGACGCTGTTCGGGCGCCGGCGGTACCTGCCTGACCTGGACTCCAGCAACCGGCAGCGCCGCGAAGCGGCGGAGCGGATGGCGCTCAACGCGCCCATCCAGGGCACCGCGGCCGACATCATCAAGGTCGCGATGATCAACACCCAGAACGCCGTGCGCGCTTCGGGCCTGACGTCGCGAATGCTGCTGCAGATTCACGACGAGCTGGTCTTCGAGGTCGCCGCGGGCGAGCGGGAGGCGCTGGAAAAGCTGGTGCGCGAACACATGTCGGCCGCGATAGACCTGTCTGTTCCGCTCGACGTGTCGGTCGGCACCGGTCGCAGCTGGGATGCCGCAGCGCACTGACCAGCACGGAACGGGCGAGCCGGACAGAACCCGGTTCGGGCGAGCCGGAACGGGTAACCTGAGTCAGGAGATCAATTCCTGTTACTGAGGAGTCGCGATGACCATCGGTGGAATTATCAGCGCCATCATCGTCGGTTTGATCATCGGCGCGTTGGGGCGCGTTGCTGTTCCAGGCAAACAGTCCATTCCGGTCTGGCTGACCATCATCGTCGGCATCGGTGCCGCCTTCCTGGGCACCGCGGTGGCCCGGGGCATCGGTTACGCCGACACCGACGGATTCGACTGGCTCGAATTCTTCACCCAGGTCGCCATTGCGGCGGCAGGCGTGGCGGTCGTGGCCGGAGCCTACGGAAGACGCACCCTGACGAGGTGACACACCGTTGTCCAGAACGACCCGTGAAGTGCGTTGAACGCACTTCACGGGTCGTTCTGGACGGTAGTCGGCAGCGTTGACCGGGATCGAGCTCGCGTTCTGGCGGGCCATTGCGGTGTTTCGGTTGGTGGCGCTGGCTTATGCGGCGTTGCTGCTGGCGCGGGCAGGCGGGTATGCGCATCCGGCGGCGGGGTGGGTCGTCATCGGGCTGATGGCGGCGTGGACCGCGGCCTCGGTGGCGCTCTACGCCGGGCAGCGGCGGCGGGACTGGCCGCTGTTGGCGGCCGACTTGGCGGTCACCGTGGCGTTGCTGTGGTCGACGCGATTCGTGCAGACCCCAGCTGACATGCACGGCGGAACCATGCCGGTGACCGCGGTGTGGGTAGCCGGACCGGTGCTGGCGTGGGCGGTGCGGTGGGGCAGGCGGGCCGGTCTGCTGGCCGCGGTCGTGCTGAGCGTCGCCGACCTGTGGCAGCGAGGTGTCCGGGAACTGGGGCCGTCGGCGCCGGTGAACGGCTCGGTGCTGCTGCTCATCGCCGGGGTGGTCATCGGTCACGTCGCGGCGCACGCGCGTGCTGCGGAGGCGACGCTGGAGCGGGCGGCGCAGTTGGAGGCGGCGACGCGGGAGCGGGAGCGACTGGCGCGTGGCATCCACGACTCCGTGCTCCAGGTGCTGGCACTGGTGCAGAAGCGGGGCCAGGAGATCGGCGGCGACGCGGCCGAACTGGGCAGGCTGGCAGGCGAGCAGGAGGCGAAGCTGCGGGAACTGGTGCAGCTCGACGCCGCTCCTGTCGCCGCGGGACGAGCGGACCTGCGAGTGTCGTTGCGCGCCTTCGGTTCGCCGACCGTCACGATCGCCGTGCCCGGCACTGCGCTGACCATGGACGCGCACCGCGCCGCGGAGATCGCCGCCGCCGTAGCCGAGGCGTTGCACAATGTCCGCAAGCACTGCGGCCCGGACGCCGCTGCCTGGATACTTGCCGAGCACGAGGGCGACAGGGTCGTCGTCACCGTCCGCGACGACGGCCCGGGAATCCCCGACGATCGCCTGCGGGCGGCCGAAGCGGACGGAAGGCTGGGTGTGGCCAGTTCCATCCGCGGCCGCATCGCCGACCTCGGCGGGACGGTGACTATCGACTCGCCCCCCGGCCGAGGCACCGAAGTCGAACTTACAGTCCCGCTACCCGACATCCAGAATGACCCGTGACGTGCGCCCAACGCACGTCACGGGTCATTCTGGTGGTGTGGCACGGGAGGAGGTGTGCGGATGCGGGTGATGGTGGTGGACGACCATCCGATGTGGCGCGAGGGCGTCGCGCGGGACCTCGCCGAGGCCGGGATGGAGGTTGTGGCGGCGGTGGGGGAGGGCAGTCAGGCGTTGCGGGTGGCGCCCGCGGTGCGGCCGGAGGTGGCGGTGGTCGACCTCCAGCTCCCGGATCTGTCCGGGGTGGAGGTGGCGCGCGCCTTGGCCGCCCGGCACGTGCCGGTGCTGATTCTGTCCGCGAGCGCCGAGCACGCCGACGTGCTGGCGGCGGTCAAGGCGGGCGCGTCCGGGTATCTGGTGAAATCGGCTGGGCGCGAAGAGTTCCTGGATGCCGTGCGACGCACGGCGGCCGGGGACGCGGTGTTCACGCCGGGCCTGGCGGGCCTGGTGCTCGGCGAGTTCCGCAGGCTCGCGGCCCAACCTGCCGAGAACAGCCCCGGTCTGACGGCCCGCGAGACAGAAGTGCTGCGATTGGTCGCGAAGGGATTGTCCTACAAGCAGATTGCCGACCGGCTGGTGTTGTCGCATCGCACGGTGCAGAACCACGTGCAGAACATTCTCGGCAAACTGCAGCTGCACAACCGCGTCGAACTCACCCGCTATGCCATCGAGCGCGGCCTGGACACCGACGACGGGTCCTGAATTCGTCCTTGCTGCAAACAGTCTGTATGAAGGACGCCTTCCGGATGTGGGCCTAAGCTGGGAGACCTGACGATCACCACGGGAGTCGGTGTGGTACTGGAGATTCTGGGCGCGGTCGCGCTGGCGGGCGGGGCGTGGCTCGCCGCCGGGACGCGCGTGGTCAAGCAATACGAGCGGGGCGTGATCTTTCGCCTCGGCCGGGTGCGGGCGAAGGTCGCCGAGCCCGGGCCGGTGTTGCTGATACCGCTGGTGGATCGGTTGCAGCGGGTCAACATGCAGATCGTCACCATGGGCGTGCCCGCGCAGGACGGGATTACCCGCGACAACGTCACGGTACGGGTAGACGCCGTGGTCTATTTCAGGGTGCACGATCCGGTCGTGGCGATCGTGCGCGTGCAGAACTACATCGCCGCCGTCGCCCAGGTGGCGCAGACGTCGCTGCGGTCCGTCATCGGCAAGAGCGACCTGGACGACCTGCTGTCCAACCGTGAACGCCTCAACCAGGGGCTGGAGCTGATGATCGACAATCCCGCCCTGGAGTGGGGAATCGAGATCGACCGCGTCGAGATCAAGGACGTGGCGCTGCCCGAGACGATGAAGCGGTCGATGTCGCGGCAAGCCGAAGCTGAGCGTGAGCGCCGCGCGCGCATCATCTCCGCCGACGGCGAGCTCCAGGCCTCGACCAAACTGGCCGAGGCCGCCGCCGCCATGGCGGACACCCCCGCGGCCCTGCAACTTCGCCTGCTGGAAACCGTCGTTCAAGTCGCCGCGGAGAAGAACTCCACCCTCGTGCTCCCTTTCCCCGTCGAACTGCTCCGCTTCCTCGACACCCACTCCCGGGCCGCCGATGCGGACGGCAAGGCGTGAGCGGCGTCAGGGGCGAAGATCCAGGCCGGGCGGGGGACAGGCGCAGCGGAAGCCGGTGTCGTCGTCGGACATGTCGGCGGCGGCGTCATTGAAGGAGGACGGGGTGGCGCGGTCGAAGGGGCTGGTGAAGGCGCCGCCTTTGAGCTCGTGCCTGCCCGGTTCGGTGGGGTCGGCGCACCATTCCCAGACATTGCCGCACAGGTCGTAGGTGCCGTACTGGCCGACGCCGCTGCCGTAGCGGGCGACCGGCGTGGTGGTTCCCGGACCGCTTTCGCGCACATTGCATTTGGCCGGCGTGCGCTGGCTGCCCCAGGGGTACACGGCGCCGAGGGTGCCGCGGGCGGCCTTCTCCCACTGCTGCCCGGTGGGCAGCGCTTTGCCCGCCCACCGGGCATACGCGGCGGCGTCGTGCCAGGTCACGTACACCACGGGATGGTCGCCCGTGCCTGCGAGCGGCCGTCCGTCGGGCCAGTGCGGCGGCGCCGGGTGGCCGGTGGCCGCGACGAACCGGGCGTAGTCGGCGTTGCTGGTGGGGTGGACGTCGAGGTAGAACGCGGGCAGCCAGACCGCCTCGCCCGCAACCCCGGACAGGAAGACTCCGCCGTCGACGAGAGTCATGGGCTTGCCGTCCACCGGGTGGCGCACCTGCGGAATCGGCGGCATTTCGAGGTCTTCGGCCGGATCGCGCACGGCGTCGCCGATGAGCAGGGCGAAACGCGCCTTCACCTCCGGGCTGGACTGCCCCAGGAACGTGTCGAGCGCCGCCTGGTTCACCGGCCGCGGATGAATGTTGCCGCCACCGGCCTCCCACTTCGAGATCATCCGGTCGCTGACCCCGAGCCGATCGGCGAACTCGCAGATGCTCATTCGCTTGGCTTCGCGCAGCGCCCGGGTCTCGCGGCCGGACCAGCGCCGAATCGTGGTCACCCGAACCCCTTTCACACCAGAACCTAGCGCCGGGAAGCGTATCGGGTTGTTGTGATAAGAGTTACAGCGACTCGGTGGTAACCGCGGCGTATTGGGCGCGAATTTCCTGAAACACCGGGTGAACGCCGGACAGCGGGGGCAGGTCGTCGATGCCGACCACCGGCCGGATGCCCACAGCGGCGTTGGTGGCGAACACCGCTTCGGCCGCCGCCAGATCGGCGATTGTGATTGCGGCCCTTCGGTTTTCGCCTCGGACCTGGCTCAGCAGTCGCATGGTCACGCCGGGCAGGCACGGCGCGTCCGGCCACATCACCCGGCCGTCGGAGACGATGCCCACGTTGGAGGTGGCGATTTCGGACACCCGGCCGTCCGGGGTGACGAACAGGACGTCGTCGAATCCGTTGCGCTGTGCGGTCCGGCGGTGGTGCAGGCTCGAGAACAGGCCGACGTGTTTGACTTCCGGCAGTTCCCGGCAGAACTTCACCGATTGCAGCCGAAGCCGCGCCGGCGGGTTCGCCTGCGGCCCGGTGGGCCGGACGCTGACCAGCACCCGCGGGTTCGCCGTCCCGCCGGGGCAGCCGAAGTCGAGCTTGGGGTCGAAGACTGTCACGCGGACCTGCGCCGCGTCGGGCCGATCGCGCAGGGCGTGCCGGATAAGCGCCCGGACGCGCTCGGTGTCGAGTTCGGTGTCGAAGAGTCGGCGGCTGTCGCCGGCGAGGCGCTCCATGTGCAGGGCCAATCCGCGGACGCGGAGATTCTCGACCCGCATGGAGGTGAAATGACCGTAGTTGGTCAGGGCCAATGCCGATAGTTCATCGATACCGACCGTCACACCGTCTAGCTCTATCACGGCATAAGCATGGCAGCTTACTCGCAATTCCCGAACGGGCAGTCCACAAGTTCGGTGATGAGGCGGTTCCCCCGGTTACCGGAACGAGGGAATCTTGTTTTCGCGTGATCCGAGGCCTATGCGGGTGGGCCGTGCAAAACCGAGCGGAAGGTAGGTCGATGAGGCCGCTGATGTACGGGTATATGCGTGTGGACCTTGTTTCCGGAGAGGTGTCCGAATGGGAGGAGCGGATTCGGAATTTTGCCGCCCGGGAAGGGTTCGACCTCGGAACGGTCTTTCACGAGCCCGGCCCGGACCGACCCGCGTTCAATGACCTGATTCATGAATTGCGCCGTGCCGAATGCAGGCACGTGGTAGTGCCCGCGATGTCGCACGTCTGGCATTCGGGCCCGGCGCCCGGCAGCCCGGGCAGGCACCGCCTCGTCGCCCGGCTGTGGGAAGAGACCGGCGCCGGAGTCTGGGTCGCGGATCCCGAAGCCAATCGGATCAGCGTTCGCGTCGCCGACCGGCACCGGTCGCCGCGAGCGAGCTAGCGAACATCCAGAATGACCCGTGGCGTGCGCCGTGCGCTCGCCACGGGTCATTCTGGATGTTCGCAGGCGCTAACTCACTCGGCGTCGGCCTGCTGTTGAGCCAGCTCTTCGCGCACAGCATCCATGTCCAGCGACTTGACCTTGGTCACCAGCTCGTCGAGCGCCTCGGCGGGCAGCGCGCCCGGCTGCGCGAAGACCAGCACGCCCTCGCGGAAGGCCATCACGGTCGGGATCGAGCGGATCCCGGCCGCCGCCGCCAGCCCCTCTTCGGCCTCCGTGTCGACCTTGCCGTGCACCACATCGGGGTGCTTGTCGGCGGAGGCCTCGTAGGTCGGCGCGAAGGTGCGGCACGGGCCGCACCAGGCGGCCCAGAAGTCGATGAGCACGACGTCATTGCCGGTGACGATCTCGTCGAAGTTCTGCTGCGTCAGAGTCTGGGTGGGCATGGTGGCCTTTCTGGGGTAGTCCGTGCGCAACGTGTCGCCGCGGCGCTGGTCGAGCGGCCGATGTCCGGATAACACCGGGTTGGTTACCATTCTTCCGCATGCCGGCATTAACCTTCTCACAGTGCTCGGGTCGATGAACCGGACAATTCCGGTATACCCGCAATCCGATGGAGGACCGCCGTGGCCGCTCGAATGGCGCTGCTGTGCGCCGCGGCCGCGCTGCTCGCCGGCTGCGTGACCAACGTCGAGAATTCCAATCCGGTCCCTACCGAGCCGTTTCCGACCGTGCGGGCCGATCCCGCGGCTGCGGCACTGCTTCCGGCCCGCGTCCGACAGTCGGGGCGGCTCGTCGTCGGGGTCAACGTCCCTTACACCCCAAACGAATTCAGGGACTCCAGTGGTCGAATCGTCGGCTTCGACGTGGATCTGGTGAACGCCGTGGCGGCGGTGCTCGGGGTGACGGCGAGTTATGTCGAGTCGACTTTCGAGAAAATCATTCCGGCGGTGACGGCGGGCACCTATGACATGGGAATGTCGTCCTTCACCGATAACGTCGAGCGGCAGAAGACGGTGGATTTCGTGGATTATTTCCGGGCCGGGGTGCAGTGGGCGCGGCGCACCGGCAGCAAGGTGGATCCGGACAATGCCTGCGGATTGCGGGTGGCGGTGCAGGCGACCACCGTCGAAGACACCGACGAAGTGCCGGGGAAGAGCGCCCGGTGCGTGGCTGCGGGCAAGCCCGCGCTGGTCAAGGTGGCCTTCGAGGATCAGAGCAGCGCCACCACCGCATTGATGCTCGGCCAGGTCGACGCGATGTCGGCCGATTCCCCGGCGACCCAGTACGCGGTGCGCCAGACCGACGGCAGCGTCGAGCCGGTCGGGCCGATCTACGACGCGGCGCCTTACGGCTGGCCGGTGCCCAAGGGCTCGCCGCTGGCTCCCGCGCTGCGGCAGGCGCTGCAGAAGCTGATCGACACCGGCGCGTACCGGAGCATCGCCGCGCGGTGGGGCGTGCAGTCCGGGATGATCGACACCGTCACCATCAACAATGCGGGCCAGTGACCG
>JABFVX010000103.1 GCA_013362555.1 Mycobacteriaceae bacterium | reverse complement strand
CACGTACGAGGGCACCGCCGAGGTCCACCAGCTGGTGATCGGCCAGGCCCTGACCGGCGTGGCCGCCTTCCGCTGAGCCCATCCCACCTCCAGAACGACCCATGAGTTGCGTCCAACGCACGTCACGGGTCGTTCTGGAAGGTTGACGGGCGGCACTTGGGGGCCGGTTACCTGCTCAACGCGTCGTCGACGCAAACTCCAGAACGACCCATGAGTTGCGTCCAACGCACGTCACGGGTCGTTCTGGAGGTTTTGCTCTGGAAAGTGCTAGTGCCCGATGATGTTCCCGGCGCTGCCCATGAACCGGCGGCCCATGGCGTAACAGGCGAGGGAGCTGGTCGACAGCTGGCAGCTGCTTCCTGCGTGGCTGATCGTGAACTCGTAGCACATCCGCTCGGGCTTGGCGCCTTGGCAGCGGGGGTGTGACAGCAGGCCGGGCAGCATTCGGCGGCTGTCGGCGACCGCGGCAATGTCGGGATTGCCGCCGGGCCGGGTGCGCGCCGCCGCGGCGCCGCCGGGGTGCGGCGGCAGCCACGGGGTGTCGATCACCACGTCGTCAACCGGGAACGGCACCGGCAGCATGGCGAATTCGATTGGCCACCAACTCAATCGAGTCGGGGGATGGAAGGCGCAGCCGACGGCGCCATTGTCGGCGATGACGCAGTCGACCGGACCGTTCCGAAAATAAACGCCCCCTTGCGACTCCGCGTCCGCCGGTCCGGCAGCCACTGCCCCCGCCACGACCAATAGCGCCATGGCACTGAACATCACACGAACCGCACGCATCCGGTTGACCTCCTAGAGTCAGCGTTCATACTCCGTACTTTTCCAGAATGACCCGTGATGTGCGCTGAGCGCACATCACGGGTCATTCTGGAAGTACTGGCAGCGGCCCGCGCGTATGGCAGGGGAGCCAATGGCCCGCGTGCGCGACCCCCTGCGCCGCGCCTGCGGATCCATGTCCGATGCAGGGATCCCCTCCACCCCTGCATCGGTCGGACGTCGTAAAATTACACTAAAATTTCTAACAGGACAAGGCGTACCGCTAACCAGATCGTTGACTTATTTAACTTCTACTTGTGTTTCGCTTACACTTGCCGCATGAGTGGGGGACATCCGAGTCGTCTCGGCGAGAAGGTCGCCGAACGCAGACGACAGCTGAACATGACGCTGGAGGGCGTCAAAGCCGCGGGCGGGCCGACCGGGCCCACGGTGATCCGCACCGAGGCAGGCGAGCTGGAGGACCCCCGCCCGAGCACCCTCGCGAAATTCGACGAAGCACTGCAGTGGCAGCCGGGCAGCGCCGCCCGAGTGTTCTGGGAGGATGCCGATCCGGCGCCCCGCGCGGGCGAACTGGAGCCCGCCGCGGGCACCGCCGCACTGTCGATTGAACTCGTGCTCGGTCTGCTGTCCGCCCACCGGCGGCTCAACGACTACGCCGACGCCGCAAACCCCGATCCCGAGCTGCACGCCATCACCGCCGCGCTGAACGAGCAGGTGAGCACCGTGGTCGGCCTGTTCGTCACGGATTTGCTCGAGCGCAATGCCCTCGAGGGCGGCGCCGGCGTGGTCAACCCGCTACTGGAGTACGCCTTCGGGGAGTTGCTTTCCGACCATCCGGTCGATCACCATGGTCAGGTGTCCGAAGAAAGGCTATACCGGCGGTGGCTGATGGGGAAGACTGCCGACGTCCCCGCCGGACTGGCCCGGAAGTTCCGGGCGCGGCTGCGAGCGTCGTCAGTCGGAGGTTCCGGCGATGACCGGAGGTGAGGATTTGACGACCGCCGCCCGGATCGATCGACTGTTCGCAACGTTCCACGCCAGGTCCGAGCCTGCCCAGTCCGCGCACGAGGTGGCCGAAACGATGAGCGCGGTGCTCGGCCGACCGGTCGACGCCGCGGCGGTCACCCGTCTGCGTGCAGGCGAAGACCCCGGCGACGCCGCGGCCCTCGCCGCGCTCGCCCGGCATTTCGGCGTACCCGCGAGCTACCTCACCGACTCCGGCCCCGAGGTTGCGCGGCTGCACCGCACCCTCGAACTCCTCGCCGAGGTCCGCGACGCGGGCGTGCGGCGGCTGGCGCTGCGCGGCACGCCCGAACCCGACGACGCCATCCTCGACACCGTGCTCGGAATCCTCGCCGAGGTCGACGCCGCGGACGCCAAGCGGAGCGCCTCGTGATCCGGCGCTCCCGCGCCAAGTCCGACCCCGCCGTCGAGGCGGTGTGCAAGCTCAAGTCGCACTTGGACATCCCGGAGCCGTGGAACCTGGACCAGTTCCTCGACCATGTCGCCGCCACCGTGGGCAAGCCGATCCGGCTGGTGCCCGAACCGGACCTGGCGGCCCGCGGGTTCCCCTGCGGCATCGTGGTGGAGCGGGTCGACGACATCGTCATCGCCTACGACTCGGCGGGCTCGCGGTTCCACGGCGACCACATCGTGCTGCACGAGATCTCAACCCGCAAGACGTGCTGCGGGTGCTCGGCCGCACCGACTACGACGACGCCCAGGAAAACCAGGCCGAGCTCTTCGCCTCCCTGGTGATGGCCGAGTCCGTCCGCGCTCGCCCGCGAACCTCGCTGCGCGCAACGTTCTTCCCCGACTAACCCAGCACTGAGGAACCTCCAGAATGACCCAGGATGTGCAGCCAACGCACGTCCTGGGTCATTCTGGAGGGTTTGGGGGGATAGCCGGCTTATGATGACCCGCCGTGAACACGTCACGGATCGTTCGGGCGGCCGCCGCTGTTCTGGTTGCGGCAGGCCTGCCTGTCGCCGCCGCGAAGTCCGCGGGCGCATATGTCGAATTCCCTCAGGTGCCTTCGCTGTATTACGGCGGGCTGTGCTGGGGCAACATCCGCACCTGGGCGGACACCAACCCCGCGTGGGACGGCAAGGCGATCATCAACATCCAGGGCTTGCCGATCCAGGGCATCGGCAACGGATCGCATCCGCTCGCGCCGCTGTGCCATGTCAACACGACAGTGCACTGGCGCAACACCACAACCGGGGCCGCGGGCCGGTATCCGGTGAACTTGGTGACCGGGATCTACGGCAGCATCCAGTACGCGCTGTTCCAGCCCACCGGGCCAGGCCACGTGGAGGTCACGGTGACCACGGACAACGCGCACATCGCAAGCCACGGCGCCTTCGACGTGCCGGGCAGCCCGGCCCCTACCGGCTGAGGAACCCGAGCAGGTCGTGGCGGGTGATCACCCCGACGGGCTTGCCGTCCTCGACGACCATCAACGCATCCGCCTCGCTCAGCGACTTTGTGGCCGATGACGCGGGCTCGCCTGCCCCGATCAGCGGGAACGGCACGCTCATGTGCCGGGCGACCGAATCGGTGAG
>JABFVX010000499.1 GCA_013362555.1 Mycobacteriaceae bacterium | reverse complement strand
CCGCGGAGCCGCCCGCACCGCCCAAGGACGAAGCGCACCGGCCCGTTGAGCAGCCAGCGCCGCCCGCGGACGAGGGGCACAAACCCGCGGAGCCGCCCGCGCCGCCCGCCGAGCAGCCTGCGCCTGGGGTGGACCATTACACCGTCGCGGAGGGCGACTCGCTCAGCAGCATCGCGGCCGAGCACGGGACCGACTGGCAGCACGTGTACGCGGCCAACCAGGATGCGGTCGGGGCGAATCCGGATGTCATCCAGCCGGGGACCACGCTGACCATCCCAGGCCACGACCTGAGCCAGGACGGCAGCCAGGACACCTCGGGTATCGACTTGGCGCACCCGGAGCCGCACGCAGGCCAACAGCCCGGCGAAACTCCCGCTCCCGCACCGGAACCGGGCCCGCACGACGAGCATCCCGCCGATGCGGGCCACGACGACCCGCACGAGATCGGCTTCGAGCACGAACCCGCCCCCGAAAATACCGACCATCCCGATATTGACCACGACGCCGACCACTCCGACGACGGCTGGTCGTAGGCCGAATTTCCCCGCAGAATCAGGGAACCGACCGGATCCAACTCGCATCAAACAGTTCGAAGCAGCACACAGCGAAAGGCAACTGACATGGCGAACCGCCACTCCCAGGACCACACCACCAACATTCGTCCTGGCGACGACCTGACGATGACCAACCGGCACGCAGACGGCAGCACCGACACCTCCGAGATCGAGCTGGGCCGCGACGGCACCTTGACCAACACCGAGGCGCACACGGACGCCCGCGGCAACACCGACGTCGCGGTGGTCACCGAGGAGGCGGACGGCGACCGCTCCGTCACGGTAGGCACCATGAACTCGCAGGGCGAGTACGAGATTCACGGGGTTGAGATCCACGCCGACGGCACCGTCGACAGCTTCGCGGCGGACAGCGACGACGCGCCGACCTACCACGACAGCCCGCACAGCCTCGACAGCGATCCGCACAGCCAGACTCACACGCACCACGAGTCCCACACGCACGAGACGCACGACACCTACGACACGCACAGCTCGCACGACAGCCACGACACGCACAGCTCGCACGAAACCGACTCGATGTTCGGCTGAGCGGGACTTTCCAAGCACTGCACGTGCCGCGGAGCGTGGCGAACGGCACGGATTTCGATACAGGATCGAGGGGACAGGTGGACGAGATGGACCAGATGCTCGGGGAGCCTGGCGGTTTCGGGGTTGCCGGCGACGATCTCGGCCACCTGTCCGATCCGGCGGACTACGCGCACGCTGCGGACGAGGACTACAACGCCGACTACGACGCGCACCCGGGCGTCGACGCGGCCGACAATGTCGACGGTGATCCGAACGAGTACCAGGAGCACTGGTTCTACCAGGAGCGCGACGGCCTGTGCGGGCCGTCCACGGTGGCGCAGGTGGTGTCGGAGTACACCGGCCTCGACATCGACAACCCGGAGTACATGGAGGACCGCGCGGTCGAGCTCGGGCTGTTCGCCGACGGCGACCCGGCCAAGGGCATGACGATCGACAATCTGGAAGTCCTCCTGGAGGACCAGGGTGTTCCTTGTCACGTCGAGCACAGCTCCATGGCCGACCTGGAGACCAGGCTCGAGGGCGGCTATGGCGTCATCGCCTTCGTCGACTCCGACCGGATCTGGGGACAGCCCGACGACGACGGCGGCAAGCCCGACCACGTGGTCGTGGTGGCGGCGGTCGACGAGGAAAAGGGCGTGGTCTACCTCTCCGACCCCGGCAACCCGGACGGCAACATGGAAGAGGTCCCCATCGACGTGTTCGAGCAGTCGTGGGCCTCGTCCGACCACACGATGCTGGTCGCGGACCAGCCCGCCCCGGATGACCAGCACGAGCGGCCGGACAGCCAACCGCACCGGCCCGAACCTGACCGGTCCGTGTCCGGTACCCCGGATCTCGGCGATTGGTCGAAGTGGGCGGTGATCGACCTGCGCGACCTCCGGTCTCCGACGCGGTGACTCGGCGCACGATGTACCTTTGGCCTCGATGACTGCTGTACAAGACTCGATGGCCTCCGCCCTCAAGATCCTGCGGACCTACGGCTACAACGCCACCGCGGGGCTCGCGGAGGACAAGGCGAAGGCGACCCAGACCTCCAGGTCCGTCGTTGTGGTGGGGGAAGTCAAGCGAGGCAAGAGCGCGCTGGTCAACGCCCTGTTGGAAGTACCGAACGCCTCTCCGGTGGACGTGGACGTCGCCACCTCGGCGGCCGTGCACCTGGTGCCCGAGTCCGAGGCGTACCCCGCGGGCTGGATCGACCTGTCGTTCGCCGGGGAGACGCGGCGAGTGCCCGCCTCGGAACTGCCCGACTGGGTGACCCAGCGCGGCCGCTACGTCAGCGACCCCAACATCGACGCGCTGCCCACCCGCGTCATCGTCCCGGTGCCGTCGGACCCGTTCGGCGGAGCGATGGTGGTGGACACCCCCGGCACCGGCGGGCTCCAGGCGGCGCATGCGCAGATGGCGGTCCGCTCGGCGCAGCGCGCCTGTGTGCTGGTGGTGGTCGCGGACGCGAGCAGCCCGTTGACCGCGCCGGAGATGGAGTTCATCCGCAAGACCTCGTCGACGGTCGAGTCCATCATCGTCGTGGTCACCAAGACCGACAAGAATCTGCGCCGGTGGCGCTCCATCGTGGCCGAGGACAAGCGACTGCTCGCCGAGCACCTCAAACGCAACATTCCGGTCATCGGAGTGTCGAGCGTGCGTGCGCTCGTCGCCTGCGACCTGCCCGAGGGCCCGCAGCGCGACGCCTACATGGAGGCCTCGGGGATCGTCGCGCTGCGCGCGGCGATCACGGAGAAGATGGCGCTCGGCGAGAACTTCGCCGAAATCGACGGCATGCGAACGGCGTTGGAGGGCCTGCGCACCGTCAACAGCCGCATCGCCGACGACATCAAGGCGACCAAGGAGAACGTCAAGGCGATCCCGGAGCTCACCGAGGAGCGGGACCGGCTCAAGCAGCTCAAAGACCACAGCGCCGCCTGGGAGATGCACTTCAACCGCGACCTCACCTATGCGCGGCAGGCCGCGATGGACCACCTGGACAAGTCGCTCGGCGAGATCAAGGACAAGTGGACCACCCGAATCAACAAGCAGGGCATGGACGTACTGCGGAAGAACCCGCAGATCTTCACCGCCGAGATCGAGGCGGACCTGATGTTCGCGCTCGCCGCCACCCTCGACGTGTTCCTCAAGCGGCTGCACGCCATCGCCGCCCCGCTGTTCGCGACACCCGAGCCGTGGAATGAGATCTACCAGATGATCGCTGGGGTGATGACCAAGCCGCAGCAGCTGTCCACCAGCGAGGTGGCCAGCAAGAAGCAAGGTCTGGTCGACCCGATGGTGATGTCGATGGGCCTGTCCGGCTCGTCGCTGGCGGGCGTGATCGGCGGCGGGCTCGGCCTGGCCGCGGGCGCGGCCACCGGCATCGGCGCCGTCGCCGCGGTGACCTGGATCGGCATCAACCTGGCGTTCCGGGCCATGCGCACCGGCCGCAACAACCTGCTGACGTGGATGCGCGAAACCCTCGCCAACACCAAGTCGATCGGGATGCGCTTGGTCGAGACCGCCATGGTGACCGGGCGCACCGAGATGGTGCTGCGCTACCGTACCGACATCAGGGACCGCACCGAAGAGGTCACCCGCAGACTCAACGAGGCGCAGTTGGCGGCCAAACAGGATGCCGCGGAACGGGAGAAGAAAGTCCAGCGGTTGGCCAAGAACCAGCAGATCGTGAATTCCACTATCGCCGAGTTGGAGTCGGGCATCACCTCGCTCAGCAAGCCGCAGCCGGTGAGCGCGTGATGGGCGCACCGATGGGACCTCCGGGGCACGCCCCGGCGCCGGGCGGGCCGCAGGCGGGCGGAATGCCGCAAGACCCGGTGCGTGCCGCGTTCCACCGCGGCCTGTCGCAGGTCGCCGGGCTCGGCGGCGATCTGGTGGGCCACGCCAACCGGATCGGCGGGATTCTCTGGTCGCCGCCCCGAGTGGTGGTCGTCGGACGCATCAAGGCGGGCAAATCGACTCTGGTGAACGCGCTCATCGGCGCGCCGGTCGCGGAGACCGCGGCGCTGGAGGCCACGAACGTGGTGACGATCTACGAGAACGGCGCGCCCGCGCGCGCTGAAGTGGTGACGCTGGACGGCAATCGGGCCCCGATCGGCGTGGACCCGACCCGTCCGGTGCAGCTGAGCCAGAATCCCGAGGAGATCGCCTATGTGCACCGGTATCTCCCGTCCCGCGCGATCCAGCACCTCACACTGATCGACACCCCCGGCCTGGCGACGCTGTCCAACAACGCGAAAGCCACCCGCCGCTTCCTGATCGACGGTTTCGCGCAGACCCGCTCCGCGTCGGCGGATGCGGACGCGGTGGTGTTCCTGTTCGACTCCACACCGCGCGCCGACGAAGTGGCGTTCCTGCGCGAGCTGGAGTTCACCCCGCTCAATACCCTCGGCGTGCTGTCGCGTGCGGACAGTTTCGGCGAGGGGGTGCTCAGCCGCTGGCGCGATCCGCTCGAGCACGCGGCCGAGCACGCGGGCGCACTGGCAAAACAGTTGAGCGACAGCGTCTTCGCCGTGTTGCCGGTGGCCGGCCTGCTGGCGGAGACGTCGCACACCGGCCAGGTCACCGAGTCGGACGCTCGCGCGCTGCACTCGCTGGCGGGCTACGAGCCGCTGGACCTGTTCGACATCCTCGAATCCGACCGGCCCACAGCCATTCCCGGCGACGTGCGGGATCGGCTGCTGGATCTGGTCGGTGAATACGGCCTGGTGTGCGGCCGGTCGATCGCGGGCCAGGGGGCGTACGCGCTCAACTCGTGGCTGTCGGAGCGGTCCGGCATCCAGGCCCTGCAGCACACGCTGTACACCGTGCTGCACCGCTTCGCCGCCATGCACCGCTGCGAGCGCATCATGGTCGAGCTCGACAGCCTGGTCTACAACCATCCGGCGCGGGATTACCTGCGCGGCATCGTGCACGCCATCCGGGCCGACCCCGCGATGGAGCCGGTGCTGCTCTACCGCAGCCTGCGCTCGCTGCTCAGCGCCGACCCGCACTCCCCGCTGATAGCGGACCTGCGCCTGCTCCTGGCAGGCACCTCCGACGCCGAGCGCATGGGCCTGCCCACAAGCGCCTCCCCGGCAGACGTGGTAGCCGCGGTGAACGCCCGCCTGGGCTGGGTCCAACAACGCGCCCTGGCCACCACCAGCGCCGCAGAAGACGCCGCCGTAGCCCAACTGATCGGCATCTACGGCCGCATGCGCCGCGGCTGACAAACGCACCCCTTCTCGCCAAACGCACCGCGTTCAGTGCGCCATTTGCGGTGCACCTGGCAAGAAGGGGTGCGTTTGCGCTGGGTACCCTGACTGGTATGGCGCGCATTTCGGTGGTTGGGGGGGGTCGGATTGGGGAGGCCCTTGTGGCCGGGTTGATCGAGGCTGGGCATGCGGCTGGGGAGCTTTCCGTGGTGGAGGCGGCGGTTGAGCGGGGGGCGGAGCTGCGGGAGCGGTTCGGGGTCTTCGTCACGGCTGAGGTGGGCGAGGCCGCGGGAGGCGCGGACGTCATCGTCGTCGCCGTGAAACCGGGCGATGTGGACGCCGTCGTCGACGACGTGGCCAAGGCCGTGATGTCGGATGCCGCGGCGGTGGACCGGGAGCAGCTGCTGGTGTCGCTTGCCGCGGGCGTGCCGACGGCGCGGCTGGAGGCGCGGCTGCCCGACGGCTTCCCGGTGGTCCGGGTGATGCCGAACACCCCGATGTTGCTCGGCAAGGGCATGAGCGTGCTGGCCGCGGGCAGCTATGCCCGCCCGAACCACCTCGAGCAGGTCCGCGACCTGCTCAGTGCCGTCGGCAAGGTGGTCACCGTCGCCGAGTCGCAGATGGACGCCGTGACGGCGGTGTCGGGATCCGGGCCCGCGTACTTCTTCCTGGTGGTCGAGGCCATGGTGGACGCCGCGGTGGGGCTCGGGCTGCCGCGGGCCACCGCGTCCACTCTGGTCGTCCAGACGCTGCTCGGCTCGGCCGAGATGCTGGAACGCACCGGCGAGAGCCCGGCCGACTTGCGCGCGGCCGTGACCTCTCCGGGCGGCACGACCGCCGCGGCCCTGCGGGTGCTCGAACGCGACGGCGTCCGCTCGGCCTTCGTCGAAGCCTTGCACGCGGCTGCTCGACGCTCCGCGGAACTGGGTTAGACGGGTGATTCTGTACCCAGAACGAACCATAGGTTGCGTTAGGCGCAACTCATGGGTCGTTCTGGATAATTTCTCTCACCCGTCGCACCAACCCCATCAGTCCCGCTAAGCTCGAAAGAGCACGTGCGTGTCTGTTCCGTCGGAGACCGGCGGCGCGGGCGTGCCGGAGGTAAGCGATCCATGGCATCTGCACACACGCCGCCGTCCGGGCCGGGTACGCCCGAGTCGCCCTTGGGCGCCACGCAGTTTCTCACCGTCGCTGAGGTGGCCGGGCTCATGCGGGTGTCCAAGATGACCGTGTACCGGCTGGTGCACAACGGCGAACTCCCCGCCGTCCGGGTCGGCCGCTCGTTCCGCGTCCACGCGAAGGCCGTCCACGACTACTTGGAGAACTCCTACTTCGACGCCGGCTGACGCCGCTGGGCACGTACCCTGGGTGATTGGGGGGGTTCGGGCGTTCGGTATGATCGGTCGTCATTTGCCGAGAGGAACGTGAGGGAACACCCACATGGGTTCTGTGATCAAGAAGCGTCGTAAGCGGATGTCGAAGAAGAAGCACCGCAAGCTGCTTCGCCGTACCCGCGTGCAGCGACGCAAACTCGGCAAGTAAATCCTCTCGAAGTCGCCAATTCACCGCCGTGCCGACCTGCCGGTGGTGAATTGGTGATTTGTTTGTGAAACAACTGTTATGGGTGTGTGAACTCTCACCACAATGCCGCGGTCCGTCCCATAAACTGGGTCGGGTTCGACGCGTACAGAAGCAGGGTGGACGGGAGCGTCGCGTGAATGACTGCGGTCGCAGTGCCTATGAGCCCAGGGTTGTGCTCGTCGCAGGCGCCAGTGGTTTCCTTGGGAACAGCCTGGTCGCGCGTTTGGCGCGCAATCCGGACGTGGAGCGTGTCGTCGCCGTCGACAACAGGATTCCGAACAAGGACCTGATGCGCCGGATGGGCCGGGCGGAGTTCGTCCGCGCCGATATCCGCAACCCGATGATTCGCAAGGTGATCGACGACAACGAGGTCGACACGGTAGTCCACGCCGGGCTGATGTCGCGGCCGCCGTCGGGGGGCAGCCGCGCCGCCATGAAGGACCTCAACGTCCTCGGCGCGATGCAGCTGTTCGCGGTGTGTCAGAAGGCGCCGAGCCTGCGCAAGGTCGTGTTGCGGTCCGCGTCGGCCGTGTACGGCGGCGATCCGAAGGACCCCGCCAAGTTCACCGAGGAGATGGGCGCGCGCAAGCGGCCGTCAGGCGCGTTCGCGCGCGACGCCATCGAGGTGGAGGGGTATCTGCGCGGATTGGCCCGCCGCAGGCCGGACCTCATCACCTCGACGCTGCGGCTCTCGCCGATCATCGGGCCCGGCCTGGCCGCGCGGGTCGGCCGGTACCTGCGGCTGCCGATGACTCCCACTGTCCTCGGTCGCGACGCCCGGCTCCAGCTGCTGCACGAGCAGGATGCGTACTCGGCGCTGGAAACGGCGACCCTCGCCGGGCCGAGCGGGACCTTCAACGTCGCGGGCGATGGGGTGCTGCCGCTGTCGCAGGCCATCGCCCGCTCCGGCCGCGTCGAAATGCCCTTGCCCTACACCGTTTTCCGCGGCGTGGGCCGGGCCCTCATGGGCCCGATGATGCGCGAGTTCGCCGACGAGCAGCTCGACTACTTCCGCTACGGATGCGTGCTCGACACCACCCGGATGCGAACCGAACTCGGGTTCCAGCCGCGGTGGACCACCCTGCAGGCGTTCGACGACTTCGTCCGGGGCGCGGGTTTGCGGCCTGTGCTCGACCCGGAACTGGTTACCGCCGTGGAGACTCGTCTCCGCGGCTTGATTGGAGCTTGATCATGAGTGAGGTTGCGAAGGTTCTCCATCTCCCCACCGACGGGTATGCCGACTCCCGCCCGCGCAAGCGGCCCGCCGACGCGGCCCCCGCGTCGGTCTCCTCCTTGACCGATAGGCGGATCGAGGCGAAACCGTCACTGCCGGAAGGCATTCGACGCGACATTGCGAACGGCGTCAGCGGCGCCGCCGCGTTCCTGCGCCGCCGCATCACCGGCGACTACCGCATCGACGATTTCGGCTACGACCAGGACTTCGCCGACTCGGTGCTGCTGCCCGCGCTGCGGCCGCTGTTCCAGCAGTGGTTCCGGGTGGAAGTCAGCGGCATCGAGAACATCCCGGACACCGGCGGCGCGCTCATCGTCGCCAACCACGCGGGTGTGGTCGCCTGGGACGCGCTCATGCTCCAGGTCGCGGTGCGCGACAAGCACCGCCGCGGCCGCCGGGTGCGGCCGCTCGCGGCCGACCTCAGCTTCGAGACGCCGGTCGTCGGCACGATCGCCCGCAAAGCAGGCGCCACGCTGGCCTGCCGCGCCGACGCGGACCGCCTGCTGCGCGCGGGGGAGCTCACCGCGGTGTTCCCGGAGGGCTACAAGGGCACCGGCAAGCCGTTCGCGCACCGCTACCGGCTGCAGCGGTTCGGTCGCGGCGGCTTCGTCTCGTCCGCGGTGCAGGCGGGCGTGCCGATCGTCCCGTGCTCGATCGTCGGGTCCGAGGAGACCTACCCGATGCTGGCCGACTTGGCGCCGATCGCGCGGTTGCTCGGACTGCCGTACTTCCCTCTCACGCCGCTGTTCCCGCACCTGGGCCCGCTGGGCATGGTCCCGCTGCCCTCGAAGTGGCACGTCGAATTCGGCGAGCCCATCGAAACATCCGGCTACGACCCGGAATCCGCCGACGACCCCATGCTGATGTTCGAGGTCACCGACCAGGTCCGCGAAACCATCCAGCAGACCCTCTACAAACTCCTGGCCCGCCGTCGCAACATCATCATGGGCTAGAAAGCTGTCCAGAATGGCCCGTGACGTGCGTTAGACGCACGTCACGGGCCATTCTGGACAAGGTTTAGGCGGCTTTGGCGCGTTTGCGGCCGACGGCGGCGGCGACGGCGCCGCCGGCGACGCCGATCGCCAGGGCGGTGGGGACGCCGATCTTCGCGGCCTTGCGGCCGGTGCGGAAGTCGCGGACCTCCCAGCCGCGGTTCTTCGCCACCTCGCGCAGATCCGGGTCCGGGTTGATCGCCACCGGGATGCCCACCAGCGACAGCATCGGCACGTCGTTGTGGCTGTCGGAATAGGCGTAGCACCGCTTGAGGTTGAGGCCCTCGCGGATGGCCAGCGAGCGCACCGCGTGCGCCTTGCCGAGCCCGTGCAGGATGTCGCCGACCAGCCTGCCGGTGAACATGCCGTCCGCGCTCTCGGCGACCGTGCCGAGCGCGCCGGTGAGCCCGAGCCGCTTGGCGATGACCTGCGCCAACTCGACCGGCGTCGCGGTGACCAGCCACACCTGCTGACCGGCGTCCAGGTGCATTTGCGCAAGGGCGCGCGTGCCCGGCCAGATCTTGTCGGCGATGATCTCGTCGTAGATCTCCTCGCCGAGCGCGGCGAGTTCGGCGGTCGAGCGGCCCGCGATGAATGCCAGCGCTTTTTCTTTGCCGCTGGCCATGTCGCCGTGGCTTTCCTTGCCGGTGATCCGGAATTTCACCTGTTTCCACGCGAAATCGACCAGATCGCTGGTCTTCAGGTATTTTCGCGCGGCCAGGCCGCGGGCGAAATGGATGATCGAGGCGCCCTGCACCATCGTGTTGTCCACGTCGAAAAAGGCGGCCGCGGTCAGGTCGCGCGGGATGGGCGGCGCGGCGTCGGCGGGCGAATCGTCGACCGCGGCGTCCTGGAGCGCGAGCGCGGCCTCAGCGCTGGCTTGGCCGGTGAGGTTGGCCAGCACCTCCGCCTCGGTGGGGCCGAACGGGCTGCGCCTGCGCAGCAGCGGCAGGTTGCCGAAGCGGCCCGCGATCACGGTGCCCATCCGGGGAATCACCCCGGTCTGCTCCGCGCGCTGCTCGTCGTCCGTGGCGTCGGCAGTTTCGGGTGTCGCCGTCTCGGGCTCGGCTTCGAAGACATCCCCCGTCGATGATTCCGGCACGTTCACCTCCTCGCGCAACCACCATAAACCGTAACCCGGCAACATCAGCACCAAGATGCACGGAGTTAAGGTTGCGACTTATGTCGGTTCGCGCCCATTCTGTTGTATTGCTCACTCGCGCCGGATGCGGACTGTGCGCCGCCGCCCTCACCGAACTCGCGACTGTATGCGCGGACTTCGGCCTGACGCCGGACGCCGTGGACGTGGACGCCGCGGCCGCGACCGATCCGTCGCTGCGCGCCGAATACGGCGACCGACTGCCGGTAGTGCTGCTCAACGGCCGCGAACACAGCTATTTCGATGTCGACGAGCCCCGCCTCCGCCGCGACCTGTCCCAGCCGCCACGCGCCGGCGAACCACGGTGACCACTCCAGAACGACCCATGGAGTGCGCTCAACGCACGTCGCGGGTCATTCTGGACAATCCGCGGCAGCGGCAGCAGATACAGTGATCTGTGTCATGGGCACAGGTGGCGGCGGGCAGCGGTGCTGGTAGATCGCGGAACACGGCCCTATCGGCGACTTTGTGAACCGATGCACAAGCAGTTACGGTGGTTGCGAGTCCCCCGGATTGCCGGATTGACAGCGTGACCCTCTGATGGTTTGCGAGGGCCCGCGCTCGTGCACGGCGCCGTTCGGGGCTGCGGATATCGACGCACAACCGGCATACGACACACCCCGAGGGAGCCGACCACGTGACAGAGCAGCAGGAGACGCGCACCGCCGTGTCCGGCCTGTCAGGTCGCTCGCACAAGGAGATCCCGCAGGCCACGGTGGCTCGTCTCGCCGTCTACTTGCGTGTGCTCGGTGTGCTGCTCGACGACGGCACGGCCATCGTATCGAGCGAGGAACTGGCCGCGGCGGCGGGTGTCGGTTCGGCGAAGCTGCGCAAGGATCTGTCCTTCCTCGGGCCGAACGGGGTGCGCGGGGTCGGCTACGACGTGGCCAAGCTGCTGTCCCGCATCGAGGGGGCGCTCGGCGTCGACCGCGGACACCGCGTGGTCATGGTCGGCGTCGGCCACCTGGGCCGGGCCCTGGCGGCGTACGGCGGCTTCGGCAGGCGCGGCTTCACCCTGGTCGGCCTGTTCGACAGCGCCGCGGGGGTGGTCGGCGAGCAGGTC
Organism: Mycobacteriaceae bacterium; assembly: GCA_013362555.1. Taxonomy (GTDB): domain Bacteria; phylum Actinomycetota; class Actinomycetes; order Mycobacteriales; family Mycobacteriaceae; genus JABFVX01. Next base: position 868 of record JABFVX010000499.1, on the reverse strand, counting down.
GCCGGCCTGGTGGTCCGTTCGGTCGCGGAGCTGGCGAGCGCGTGCGCGGCGCTGGAGCCGACCGTCGCGGTCGTCGCCGTGCCGGACACGGCCGCCCAGTCGACCTGCGACGCGCTCGTCCAAGCCGGAGTGCGGGGCATCCTGAACTTCACGTCGGTCGCTCTGGAAGTGCCCGAACGCGTGTCAGTGCGTCATGTGGATCTCGCCGTAGAGATGCAGATGCTGTCGTTCGACAGTGCGCGTCAGGACTCGGCCTACGAGGCCGAGGTGGTCGAGCTGCGGGCAGCGGAACAGGATCGGTGGTAACTGATGTCGCAGTGTGGTTCTGCTCGGGATCGTTCCCTGCTGGATCGGCAGGTACTGGATCGGCAGGTAGCTGAATGAGCGTGCTACTGCTCGGGATCTCGCACCGCAGCGCTCCCGTCTCGGTGCTGGAGCGCGTCGCCGTCACCGAGGCCGACCGCCCCAAGATCACGATCGGGCTGCTGGAATCCCAGCACGTCATGGAGGCGATGGTGGTGTCCACCTGCAATCGGGTGGAGATCTACGCCGTCGTCGACGCCTTCCACGGATCCCTGGAGGAGATCGGCGGGCTGCTGGCCGACCACTCGGGGCTGGCGGTGGGCGAGCTCACTCAGCACACGTACGTCCGCTACGGCGAAGCCGCCGTGGAGCACCTGTTCGCGGTCGCGGGCGGGCTCGACTCGATGGTGGTCGGCGAACAGCAGATCATCGGACAGATCCGGGCCGCCTACGCCGCCGCGGCCGAGTCCGGCGCCGCGGGCCGGGTGCTGCACGAGATGGTGCAACAGGCGCTGCGGGTCGGCAAGCGCGTGCACAGCGAGACCGGCATCGACCGCGCGGGCGC
>JABFVX010000045.1 GCA_013362555.1 Mycobacteriaceae bacterium | reverse complement strand
CAAGCTGCCCTCGACGCTCGTCTTCGACTATCCCACCGCGGCCGCGGTGGCGAAGCTGCTGCGGTCGAAGCTGGACGCGGCGACGGCGGCGGGCGCGGCCTCGGCCGTCGACGCGCAGATCGCGGCGCTGCGTGCGGCGTTGGCGGCCCTGGGCTCGGCGGAGGACCGGAATTTGCTCGCCGAGCGGGTCCGCGCCACCCTTGCCGAAGCGCTGGCCGAGCCCGCACCCGGGCCTGAGCCGGAGCCCGAACCGGAACCTGCTGCCGACGAGCGCAGCGCGGTGGAGGCCGCTGCCAGCGCCGACGAGCTGTTCGCGCTGATCGACCAGATTTCGACGAGAGGAAAGTGATGACTCAGACGACACACGACAAGGACGTTGCGACCGTCGAGACGGCTGCCGACGGCACCCGGTCGTTGCACATGGAGTGGAACGACCCGATGCTCGCGGTGTTCGGCCTGATGCAGTTGTCGCGCGACGAGCTGTTGGAGCGCCTGCGGTCCGGCGATCTCCCGCAGCCGCCGCTGGCGCGCCTGCTCAACATCACGGTGGTCGACGCCGAGCCCGGCCGGATGGTGCTGGGCCTGGAGCCGGACGAGCGACACGTGAATTTTCTCGGCGTGGTCGGGGGCGGCGTGGTCGGCACCGTGCTCGACATTGCGATGTGGGGCGCGATCCACCTGACCCTGGAAGACAGGTCGCTGGTCACGACCACCAGCCAGACGACGAACCTGCTCCGCCGAGTGACTCACGGCCAGGGCCCGCTGCAGGCGGTCGCCACGGCCGTCCACGTCGGCCGCACCACGTGCACCGCCGAGGCCCGCCTCGTCGACGCCGCCGGCAAGGTCTACGCCACGGCCTCCGCGGGCTTCGTCCGCCTGTCCATGGGCGGCTAGTTCCACCCCCTCATCCAGAATGACCCGTGAAGTGCGTTGAACGCACTTCACGGGTCATTCTGGATGGGGCTAGAGCGCTGCCGCGAGCCGGGTGCCCTGGTCGATGGCGCGCTTGGCGTCGAGTTCGGCGGCTTCGTCCGCGCCGCCGATGACATGCACCGGAAGGCCGCGGTACACCAGCTGCGCGTGCAGGTCGCGCACGGACTCCTGGCCGGCGCAGACGACGACGTTGTCGACCTCGATCACCCGCTTGTGCTCGTGGTTAGCGCCGTAGCTGATATGCACGCCGCGGTCGTCGATCCCGTCGTAGCTGATGCCGCCGACTTGTTGGACGCCCTTGGCGTCCAACGCCGCCCGGTGGATCCAGCCGGTCGACTTGCCGAGCGTGGTCCCGAACGCACCCGACTTGCGCTGTAACAGCGTGACATCGCGGACCGCGGGCGTGACGCTCGGCGCGGTCATCTGACCGGGCGCCTGCGGGTCGGCGGTGACTCCCCACTCCTGCTGCCACTCTTCGAGATTCAGCGCCGTGCTGCCGTGCGCAGTGAGCATTTCGCTGACGTCGAAGCCGATGCCGCCCGCGCCGATCACCGCGACCCGCTTGCCGACCGGCCGTTCCTGTCGGATCAGCTCCGGGTAGGACAACACCATCGGATGGTCGATTCCCGGAATGTCGGGCATGCGCGGGCGCACACCGGTCGCCAGCACCACTTCGTCCCAGCCGCCCGCGGCCAGCTCCTCGGCGGTGACACGGGTGTTCAGATGCACCCGAACCCCGGTGAGTTCGAGCTTGCGGGTGAAATACCGGATCGACTCGTTGAACTCTTCCTTGCCGGGCACCCGCCGCGCGAGATCGAACTGGCCGCCGATCTTGTCGTCGGCCTCGAACAGCTCCACGCGGTGGCCGCGCTCGGCAAGCCCGATCGCCGCCGCGAGGCCCGCCGGGCCCGCGCCGACCACGGCCACTCGCTTGGCCCGCCGGGTGGGCAGCAGCTGCAACAGCGTCTCGTGGCAGGCCCGGGGATTGACCAAGCAGGACACGAACTTTCCGGTGAAGGTGTGGTCGAGGCAGGCCTGGTTGCACGCGATGCAGGTGTTGATCTCGTCCGCCTTGTCGGCGGCGGCCTTGTTCACCCAGTCCGGGTCGGCCAGCAGCGGTCGCGCGAGCGCGATCAGGTCCGCGTCGCCGCGCTCGAGAATGTCCTCGGCGACCTCGGGCGTGTTTATCCGGTTGGCGGCCACCACCGGAATCGACACGTGCTTCTTGACTTCGGCGGTGTAGCGCACGAATGCGGCGCGCGGCACCGAGGTGGCGATGGTGGGCACCCGCGACTCGTGCCAGCCGATGTCGGTATTGATGAGGTCGAGCCCGGCGGCTTCGAGTTGCTTTGCCAGCGTGATGATTTCGTCGAAAGTTTGGCCCTCCTCGACGAACTCGGCCAGCGACATGCGGATCGAGATGAGGAACTGCGGGCCCATGGCCTGCCTGGTGCGCCGGACGATCTCGACGGCGAGCCGCTGCCGGTTCTCCGTCGAGCCGCCCCACCGGTCCGTGCGGTGGTTGGTGCGCGGCGCGAGGAATTGGTTGATGAGGAAGCCTTCGCCGCCCATCAGCTCGATCCCGTCGTAGCCTGCGAGTTTCGCCAGCTCAGCGCAGCGCACGTGGTCGGCGATGGTGGTTTCGATGCCCTCTTCGGTGAGCTCGCGCGGCACGAACGCGCTGAACGGGGAGGTCACCGCGGACGCCGACACGCTGATGGGCACCTCGGAATCGCGCCCTGCGTGCAGAATCTGCAAGGCGATCTTCGCGCCCTCGGCGTGCACCGCGTCGGTGATCGCCCGATGCCTGTGCGCGTCGGCCTCGGTGAGCAGGGCGCAGGCGAACGGCGAGAGCCAGCCCTCCCGGCTGGGGGAGTACCCGCCGGTGACGATCAGCCCGACCCCGCCCCGGGCCCGCTCGGCGAAGAACGCGGCCAGCCTGTCGATGTGCCAGTCCCGGTCCTCCAGACCGGTGTGCATCGACCCCATCACGACCCGATTGCGCAGCGCCACGCCACCCACGGTGACCGGCGACAACAAGCGCGGAAACGCTGACCTCATGGCCTGAACCTAATGACCAGTATTCCCCCGCGCAACGCCTCCGACCTGTAGAAAAACTATCCGATCCGCTTAACGAAATCTGCTACACCCGTACCACGCGTCGACACCCGCAGCTGCGGGTGTCGACGCGTGGTACGGGTGTAGCTTCCGTCGGTTCAGGGGTGGCGGGTGCGCAGCCGGCGGTAGCGGGAGAGGGCGGCGGCGAGCAGCGGCTGCCAGGGCATGAGGTGCGGTGCGGCGGGGGTGGCGTCTTCGAGTGCGATGGTGAGCAGCCGGATCGGCTCCGTGCACGAGGCGTAGCGGGCGGTGGGTTCCTTGGCGAGCGCCCGGCGCAGGACGGCGTCGGCGGCGGGCGGAATCCAGGGTTGC
>JABFVX010000224.1 GCA_013362555.1 Mycobacteriaceae bacterium | reverse complement strand
AAGCGCGTGCGGCGCTCCGAGCTGGCGGTGTGGGAGCCGCCGAAGAATCGGCGCAGCCCGATGGCGGTGCTGGAGCAACAGGCGCTGACTCGGGTGCCCGATCTCGTGCCGATCCGCTACGCCCGAATGGGCGCGGGCGCCTTTCCATTTCTGCGCGGCGCGCCCGCGGTCATGGCGGCCGATCTGGCCGCGAGCGCGGACACCGGGCTGACCGTGCAACTGTGCGGGGACGCCCACCTGTCCAACTTCGGTCTCTTCGCATCACCCGAGCGCGCACTCGTCTTCGACGTCAACGACTTCGACGAGACCCTGCCGGGACCGTTCGAGTGGGACGTGAAACGGCTGGCGGCGAGCATCGCCGTGGCAGCGCGGTCGAACGGGTTCGGCGACTCCGCCGCCGAGCAGTGCGTGCTCGGCTGCGCCCGTTCCTACCGCGAAGCGATGCAGTGGCTCAGCACTCTCGGCGAGACCGAGGTCTGGTACGCGACGATCGCGATCGAGCGGCTCACGGCGCTGCTCACCCACCCGAAGCGCCGCAGGAGCGCCGCCAAGGCCATCGAGCAGGCCAAGAACCGCACCAGCCTGCACGCACTGGACACGCTGACCGAGACCGACTCCGACGGCGTGGCGCGGATCGCGGTGCGGCCGCCCCTGGTGATGTCGACTCGCGCCATCGACGACGCGGTCATCGCCGGCGTCTTCGCCGACTACCGTCGCACCCTGCCCGAGGAACGACGGGTCCTGCTGGACCGCTACGACCTCGTGGACACCGCGTTCAAGGTGGTCGGCGTCGGCAGTGTCGGCACCCGCTGCTTCATCGCCCTGCTGATCGGACGCACCACCGGCGACCCGCTGTTCCTCCAGATGAAAGAGGCTGAGCAGTCTGTCCTCGCGCCCTATGCGCGGCCGAGCAGATTCCGCCACCAGGGGCACCGCGTGGTGTTCGGACAGCGTCTGACGCAGGCCGCGAGCGACATCTTCCTCGGTTGGGCGAGCGACCCGGGCAGCCACCACTTCTATTGCAGGCAGTTGCGCGACATGAAGGGCTCGGCGGAGATCGCCGACATGACCCGGCCGATCCTGCGCGACTACGCGCGGCTGTGCGGGCTCGCGCTCGCGCGCGCCCACGCCCGCTCCGGCGACCGCGTCGCGATCGCCGCCTACCTGGGCAACAGCGACGTCTTCGACCGTGCCATGGCCGGATTCGCGATCGCCTATGCCGACCAGACCGACACCGACTACGCGACCTTCCGCGCCGCCCGGTCCACAGCGGCCTCCCCGCCCCACTGAGACGGCATCCGGGACCTCCAGAACGACCCATGAGTTGCGCTGGGCGCAACTCATGGGTCGTTCTGGAAGTTTGAAACCTGCCATTGCGCAGCTTGGGAGAACGTGTTCTAGTTGCCGGGGGTGTTCCGCCATCGTGCCCAGGAGGTCGCCGGGTATGGACCTGATCGCGCTCGCCGAGATCCACGCCGTCAAATATCGCTATCTGCGGTCACTGGACCTGAAACAGTGGGACGAGTTCGCCGCCACGCTGGCCGCGGACGCGACCGCCGCCTACGGGTCCCCCGCCGGCGGCGTGCCGCTGGAGTTCGCCTCCCGCGACGCCATCGTCGACTACATGCGCTCGGCGCTCGGGGGGAACATCATTACGGTCCACGTGTGCACTCACCCCGAGATCACCGTCGACGGCGACACCGCAACCGGCACCTGGTGTCTGGAGGACACCGTCATCGTCCCGGAACACGACACGATGATCCGCGGCGCCGCGTACTACCGCGACCGGTACCGCCGCACTGCGGACGGCTGGCGGATCGCGCACACCGGGTACGAGCGGACCTACGAATCGGTCATGTCGCTGAGCGCGGTACCCGGCTTCACGCTGACCGCCAACAAGTGGGCCGCGCCGGACCGGAACTGACCGCGCCCGAAGGTCGCCCGCGACGTGCGCTGGGCGCAGGTCACGGGTTGTTGCGGAGGTGGGCGGCGCCGGGGTCGGCGCCTGCGATGAGCCTGCGCAGCGCCGTGTAGTAGACGTCGTGGTCGACGACCAGCGTGGTGATGATGTCGAGATTTCCGGTCAGCACCGGGTACTCCTGAGGGTCCAGTGCGGCCAAGGCCGTCCGAGTGCTCAGCTGGGTGTTGCGCGGGTCGTTGAAGTCGACGAAGCCGGTGCAACCGAGAGTCAGCAACGTCATCTGACGATAGGTGGAGATGGCCTCCGCAGGTGTCATTCCGGCCGCGATGTTCGCCGCGAGCTGCGGTTCCACCAAGCGGGTCAACAGGTTCCGGCCGAGCCACGGCCGCGCCCCGCGCAGCGAGGCCAGCCCGGCGTGGTCCACCAGCAGCCGATACATCGCCCGGAACCGCGTCTCGGTCGCCACGGCCCACGGCGTGTCCGGCGCGACCTCGGGCAGCTGCATCGCCAGGTGGTCCATGCACATGTCGATGAGGCCGGTGAAGTCGCGGCAGCGTCGTTGAAGACTGGCGTGGGCGATGTCCAATTGCGCTGCCACACTGCGGAAACTGAGCGCCTGCGGCCCCTCGTCCTCGATGATGCGCAACGCGGTCTCGGCGATGCGCTCCGGCGTGGCGGCGTCGAGTGACGGTGATTGCCGAGGCATAAGATCCAGTGTACGGTACAGTGTATCAATCCACTTGTCCGATACCCATGGTCGCGAGGAGTCGGTGATCAGAACCTGCGACAGGTGCGGTAACCGCACCGACGATCCGGTTCCGAACTACGTCGAGGCCAACTCCGGCCCCGGCTGGGTGGGATGGCTGTGCCGGCGTTGCTCGCCACGGTCCAACCACGATCCGGACCATCAGAAACCAACGCCCTCGGCATAGTCGAGTCGCAGGCGATTCACTCGCCTGCAGCGTCCAGAATGGTCATCTTCTCCTCGAGGCTTGCCGGGACCCGCCGGATGTCGGCGGCGATGCCCGCGCGGGCGAGCGTGTCGCGAATCCGGCCCGGGTCGGTGTCGGCCAGCCGAACTCGGCGGCCCGCCAACGTGACCGGGAGGCGGGCGGCGGTGAGAGCGGCGAAGGTCGCCGCCCAGTCGCCGCTGTCGACCTCGACCGCGGACGTGTCGCCGATGATGTCCGACACGGCACCGGAAGCGACGTTGCGCCCGCGCGACATCAGCACCAACCGGTCGCACTGTTCGGCTTCCTGCATGTAGTGGGTGGTGACAAGTACGCCGACCCCGGCGTCGGCCTGGTCGTGGACGGCGTCCCACAGGCGCGCCCGGGAAAGCGGGTCGACGCCCGATGTCGGTTCGTCCAGGATCAGCAGCTCGGGACGGTGCCCCAGAGCGATGGTGAAGGCCAGTTGGCGTTGCAGACCCAGCCCGATGTCGCCGACGAGGCGGTCGCGCACCGCCTGCAGGGCCGCAGGCAGCGGCGCGTCGGCCGCGACACCGAAAGCCGTGGCGGCGAAACGGATATTTTCGCGCACTGTCAGCGTCTCCCACAAGCCGAGTCCCTGCGCGACGTAGCCCAGGCGCCCTCGGGTGGCGCGCGAGGGCGGGCGGCCGAACATACTGACCGTGCCGAGCGTCGGAACCGCCAGGCCGAGAAGCATTGTGATCAGCGTGGTCTTTCCGGCGCCGTTCGCGCCGAGCAGTCCGACGATCTCGCCGGGCGCCACGGACAGCGAGACCTCGTCGACGGCGGTGAACGACCCGAACCGCTTGGTCGCGGCAGTGGCCGCGGCGAGCGCCCCGCCTGGGCTCGACGCCGTGTCGGCGGCGCTCATCGGGGGACTCCGGACCCTGCGGAATGCCGGTCCGCCAGTGCGGCCGCGATCACGGAGTCCTCCAGGTCGGGAATGAGCGGGCGTTCCCCCGGCGCGGGCCCGCCCGGATGCCACCGGTGCGTGACTCGCCCTCGCCGCCACGACCATTCGCGGTCGGTTCCGGAATCATCCGCCACGATGACGCCCGGGGTGCGCGCGATGACGTCGGCCGGGGAGCCGGACGCCAGCACCCGTCCGGAGTCCAGCACCAGCACGGTGGCCGCGCGCTCGGCCTCGTCCAGATACGTCGTGGCCATCGCGACGGCCGCCCCCTCCGCGGCAGCCTGCGAGACCAACCGCCACAGTTCCACTCGGCTGACCGGGTCGACTCCGGTGCTGGGCTCGTCCAGCGCCAGCAACCGAGGTCGGTGCAGCATGGCCAGGCAGAACGACAGCTTTTGGCGCATCCCGCCGGACAGGGCCCGGGAAAGGCGGTCGCGCACGGCCCCGAGATCGGCCGCCGCCAGCAGCGCGTCCTGCCGAGTGCGCAGCTGCGCCCCCCGGATGCCGTACGCGGCCGCGACGAAGGCGAAGTTCTCCGCCACGGTCAGGTCCAGCCACACCCCCGCCGCGCCGGTGGGCATGAATCCGCAATCGCGTTGCGGCGGAGCGCTGACCGTCCCGCCCGCGGTGCGCACGCCGCCCACCAGAGACCGCAGCAGGGTGGTCTTGCCCGCACCGTCGCCGCCCACCACCGCGGAGATCCGGCCGCGCGGCACCTCGAACGTCACGCCGTCGAGCGCTGTGCGCGAACCGTAGCGGACCACCACATCGGTTGCGCCCCAGCCGTCTTCGATCATCGCGACACCGCCGCGGGCGCCAGGTCGCGACGGAAGCGCAACACGGCAGCGCCGAACACCACCACGGCCATCGCCGCCAGAATCAGCAGGGGCAGCCAGAGCGAACTCGGCGCGGCGCCGCGCAGCATGACACCGTTCGAGATCTTGATGAACCAGGTCAGCGGCAGCGCATAACCGATCCACCGCACTCCCGCCGCCATCGACTGCAGCGGAAAGATCATGCCCGACAACAACACCTGAGGCAGCATCGCCATCAACGCCATCTGCATGGCTTGGCCCTGGGTCTGCGACATCGTGGAAATCAGCACCCCGATGCCCAGCACCACGAAGAGAAACAGCGCCGCTCCCGCCGCGAACACCAGCACGTTGCCGACGAACGGCACTCCGAACAGCACCAGGCCCAACACCGTCACCAACACCATGTCGACGGCCGCGAGGACGAAGTACGGAACGATCTTGCCCGCGATGACATCCGAGGGCCGGAACGGCATCACCGCCAGCTGTTCCAGCGTGCCGCTCTGGCGTTCGCGCACGAGCCCGGTTGCCGTGATGATCGTGCCGATGAACGCCAGAATCAACCCGACCAACGCCGGAACCATGACCCACGAGGTCTCGAGGTCGGGGTTGAACAGCACCTCGGGCCGCAGCGTCGCGTTCGACCGCCCGGCCAGCGCGACCGCCTGCTGCGCCGAGAACAGGCTCGCCCCGTTGACCAGCAACGTGGCCGGGCCGCCCGTGCCCGCCACCACGATCACGTCGGCCTTGCCGTCCCGCAGCCGCTGCACGGCGACGTCGCGGTCCGCGTTCGCGTCGACCCGCACGACGTCGAACTTCGCAGGCAGGTGCGCGGCCGCCTGCTGCGCCCCCGGACCGGTCACCTCGGTGCGCAGCGAGGTGACGTTGAAGCTGGCCGCATAGCCGAACACGATCAGCAACAACAGCGGCAGCGCCACGACCATGGCCATCATGCGCTTGTCGCGACGCAGCTCCAGAAACTCCTTCAACACCATCGCCCGCATCGCGCTGCTCCATTCCCGGACCGTCCGCAGCCGCGGCGTCCCGACATGATGGCCGTTGCCCCCGATCGTCGCACACACATTTCCGGAATGACCCGTGACGTGCGTTGACCGCACGTCACGGGGCACTGCGGACAGCGCCTAGGTCCCGGCGAGCTCGGCTACCACCGGGGCGAAGCGCTCAGCGACATCGCCGCCTACGACGAAATACGAGAAGCCGATCTCTTCCCGGCGGCGCCGAATTTCCTCGATGGCGGCCGCCGGGTCGTCCGGGAGCACCGTCATGGCGTCCGCCGCGCGCAGGGCGGCCGGGTCGGTGGTCGGCGGCGCCATGTGCGGAGCGACGCTGTCGCCGACCACCGGCACCGCGAGCGCAAGCTCGATGTCGGGGTCGGCGCGGAATTGCTTCGTCAGCTGCTCGACCTCGCTGCGCGGCTGGTCTCCCAGCGCGAACGTGACCGTGTCCGCCACCTCGGCCGCCAGTGCCCTGGCCTTCGGCCCGAAGACGGCCATCGCGACCGGCGTGCGCAGGCCGGGACCGTCGAAACTTCGCAGCATCGTGACAGTCTCGCGGACCTGGGCCAGCCGTTCGTTGGGTGCGGCGGCGGCCACTCCCCTGGCCTTGAGCTCGTCCTCGATTCCCGGCCTGCCGGTGCCGATTCCCATCTCGAAGCGACCCTCGGTCAGCAGCGACAGCGAGTGCGCCTCCCACGCCGTCAGCCACGGCGAGCGCAATGGTGAGGCATACACCCAGGTACCCACGCGCAGGTCGGTCAGGGCCGCCACCGTGGCCAGCATCGGACCGGGCGCAGGTTGCAGCTGTGGGAAGTCCGGCACCAGCAGCGTCGAATACCCGCTGTCGGCGACGCGGCGCACGCGATCTCGCCATGCCGGCACGTCGGATCTGAGCGGGGCCACCACCCCGAATCGAAACGGCTTCGCCATCCCGGGACTCCTGTCTGTCGAGTGATCCCGTCCAGAATGACCCCTGAGTTGCGTTGGGCGCACTCCATGAGCCGTTTTGGAGGTATTTGCCGGTCAGCCGTCCGCCGCGGTGGCCGGATTTCTCTTCGCGGCCTGAGATTGCGTGCGGTCCAGCACCCGTGCGGCGTGGAAGCTCGCGCCGAGCAGGTGATTGCGGGAGACGCCGGGAGCGAGCACGCCGAACGCCTTGGCTCTGGCCATGATCAGCGACGCCCACGCGCCGTGCGGCGGGCCGACGATCCGGCCGCCCGCTCCGGCGGCGGCGCCGTGGACTCCGCCGCCGCCTTCCTCTTTCCGACCGAGCCGCTGTTGGGCGGCATGGTAGGTCTCGTACGGGACTGCCGCCATGGCCAACGCGACGCGCACCTGGTCCGGGTGAATGGCGCCCGTCGTGTGCATTCCCATGGCGATGCTGATCTCGTGCTCTCGGATCAGACCCGCGTGCATCCGCGCGACGGCCGCGCCGTAGCGCTCCAGCGTGGTCAGCATCCTCGGCGGCGGCACCCGCTCGAAGTACTCCCATCCCGGACCGCTGAGCAGATACTCGCGTTCGAAATGGCTCCGGCCGCCCGCCTCCCGCTCGACGACAGCGCCCAGAATCGAGTTCATGTCCTTGACGGCGTCGCCGGGCGGCAGATCGTAGATGGTGAGGTTTTCCGGCCTGCTGATTCCGAAAGCGGCCGACAGATCGGTCGACCCCACCTCGAGCCACAGCACCAGGCCGGGGTGCTCGTCCATGAGCGCCTTGGTCTCCACATTGGCCCGGACGCGGTGCTGGACGTCGGCGAAGTCGCCGGTCTCGACGATGGGAACCGCATACTGGCGCAGACCGTGTCGGGTATTGAGTTCGGCGATCGTGTGGAGGAACTCGCGCGACACAGCGTCGGCGCTGGTGAACTTCGGGAGGATGTAGCCGGTGATCACGTGCGCGTCCGGCCCCAGCCGCTCCACCAGTTCCGTGATGTGCTCCGGCGTGCGGACGCGCACGAACAGCAGCGGGCGCGGGCCCGTGCCGTGGTGTGCGTACTCGGCGAACTGTTCGACCAGATTGTCCATTCCACGACGGACATGGCTCGCCGGGATGCCGTCCTCCAAGTCGTATACCAGCGACGGAACGCCGCTGCGGCCCCACTTTTCGATCTTCGCGGCAATATGGGACTGGGTCGACGGCCCATACAGCGTCGTGCTCGCCGCGTTGGCCAATGCCCAACGGTCGTCGCTCGGCCGGAACGGTTGGGGCGCCTCGTGGAACAACTGCTCCCGAATGTTCGGCGGAATATGGTTGAAGTGCGTGATGGCGGGATCACTTGCGCGGTGCGCGAAGTCGGAGTCGAACAGCAGGCGCCGGGAATCCGCCGCGGGCGCCTCGCCGAAACCGCGGACCGCGTGGCGCGCCCCCGCCAGGCCGGAGGCCGCGCCATTGAGCAGCTGGCCCGGTGTGAGATGCTGCCCGCCCAGGATCGGCCCGACCAGCAGCGCCCCTCCCGCCACGCCGACCATCCCGGTCACCGCGCCTGCCGCGAGCCGGCCCGCGGCGGTGCCCGTCAGCCGGGGCGCGGCGCGTCCCAACAGCTTTGCGCCCGCGATGCCTGACGCCATGCCCGACGCCGACATCGCCAGCGACGCACCCGCCGACTGCCAGTCCATCTTCGTTCGCGTGTGTTCGACATAGACCTGCTCGAGCTGAATCAACGGGTCGATCCCGATCGCGGCGATCAGCGCAAGCCGCTTGGTAACCATGGACGATCCGATAGCGACGACCCGCTCGACCAGACCCACGAACAGCTGGGCGATCCGGCGCTTGCCGTACGTCAGCAGCGCCGCCTGGGTGACACCCCCGCCGCCCCCGGCCATCGTGAGGGCGACGAGTTGCTGAACGAGCATCGCGCCGAACACCACCATCGTGATGAACGTCTTCTCGGCTTCGGCCTTGGTCAACCTGCACTGCTGGGCCAGGTATTGGCAGTACTGGCCGCACCGTTGCATCTGATCGGCCAAGTCCGCGCACGCCGTGCCCACCGAGTCACCGGCCTGACCGGAGACCGTGTGATCCACCTCGGCCCGCGCCGCCTGCAACCGAACGTGCAGCAGTTCGTAGCGGCGCCCGGTGGCGGACCACTCCTGGAACAACGCGTCCATGCCCGCGAACCGCTGTTCGGGCAGCATGTCCCCGAACAGCACCATCTGCACCTTCGGCGGAATCATCGAGAGCGTGTCCTGAACCGACGATGGAATCACTGCGCACCACTCCCATGAGAGAACCGAAATCCGTTGCCCATCTGGCTATTTCAGACATCCTGCGCCCCCGAGCGGGGAAACGGCGGCCATTCCGAGTGCGCTGCAATCAAATCCATCCGGAATGACCCGTGACGTGCGCTGAGCGCACGTCACGGGTCATTCCGGAAGTCGGTTAGCCGGGGAGGAGGCCGGTGACCAGGGCTTGCAGGCCTTCCGGGTAGGTGTCACGGGCGGCCAGTGCGGGCCAGCGCCTCCCGATGGCGGCCAGCCGCGGCACGCGGTCGGGGTCGAGGTTGCCGAAGGCGTCCGGGGACCAGGACGTGTCGGCGCCGCGGCGCAGCGAATGGGTGCGTACCAGAATCTCGCCGACGGTGAAGTACCAGATGCTGCGGAACACGTGCACGGCCTGGTCCGGCGTGCAGCCGGCGTCTTGGGCGCCCGCCACGACGGCTTCGACCATCCACAGCGCCGATTCGTCGAGGCGGCCGACGAATCCGTCGACGGTGAGCACTTCCGCGGCCCACGGCCACCCCGCCAGCGTGTCGTGCATGACGGTGGCGGCCGCGACGACGCGGTCGCGCGGATTCTCCGGCAGGCGGGGGCGGTCGGCCTGGTCGGCGTAGTGGTTGAGCAGGAGCACCAGGAGGTCCTCCTTGTCCTGGACATGGCGGTAGACCGTCGTGGCGCCGATGCCGATCTCGTCGGCGAGCCGGCGGATGGTCAGCTTCTCCCAGCCGTCGCGGTCGATCAGCTGCCGAGCGGCGGCCAGGATCTGGGCACGGGAGGTCACGGGCGGTCGGCCGGTGCGGCCCTGCGAGGCGGTCGGACGGGGCATCGCTCCATCTTGCCGCCTGCGCCGTCCGCGGCCCGCGCTGGACGGGCCGCCGGTGCGGATGCTACTTTCGGAACATGTTCGCAAAGTATTCCGCGCGTTACCTGGCGCCGGTGGCGCTGATAGCCCTGTCGTCGGTCACCGCGACCGCACCTGCCGCGCCGCAGCCACGCCCGGGCACCGTCGTGTCCGTCCGGCCCCTCGGCGCAGACGAGTTGATCCCACAGGCCGCCAAGGGATTTCGGATCATCTACCGGACGGCGGGGCAGAATGGCGAGCCGCAGGTCAGCGGCGGCTCCGTCTATCTGCCCGCGGGAACGCCGCCGGCGGGCGGTCGGGCGCTGGTGTCGTGGGCGCACGGCACCAGCGGCATGACGGCGGGGTGCGCGCCCAACCTCACCGGCGGCATGGCGGACACGTTCAACGAAACACCGCAGCTGTCAACCTATCTGGCGCGCGGTTATGCGGTCGCGGCAACCGACTACATCGGCCTCGGTGGGCCTGGCACCTACGAGTACCTGGCGAGCCGGGCGGCGGGCCACGCAGTCCTCGACATCGTGCGAGCGGCCCGCCGGCTGGACCCGGGCCTAGCGAAATCCTTCGCCATAGCGGGCCACTCCATCGGCGGGCAGGCGGCGCTCGCAGCAGCTCGGATGCATCCCGGCTATGCCCCCGACCTCGACTTGCGCGGGACGCTCGCCTATGCGCCGACCAGCAACGTCGAAGATCTGATCGGCACGCTGGGCCGCCCGGGCGTGCCCGCGGTACCTGCGCTCAACGGCCTTCACGCCCGCCTCGTCATGATTCTCGCCGGCCTCGACCACGCTCGCCCGGACGTGCGCGTCACAGACTTCCTGAGTCCGCACGGCAAGGAAGCGATCGCGATCGCACGACGCGGGCGCGACTGTGTGAAGTCACTGGAATCAGCCGTCGCGGGCAAGCCCATCGGACTGCTGTTCTCCGCGCCGCTGTCCGATCCGCAGCTGATGGCGGCGCTGCGCGACTACCTCGCCGTGCCCACGACGGGACATCGGCGCCCGCTCCTGCTGCTGCAAGGCGCCGCGGACACGGTGCAGCCCATCCCGACCACAGTCCTGCTGCAGCAGCAGCTTCGGCACAGCGGCGCGGACAGCCACTTGGCGACGCACGCGTCGGCCAGTCATTTCACCATTCTGAACTCGGCAGCACCCGAAGCTCAGGCATTCCTCGCCCGCGTCCTGACCGTCCGCTGACACCGGGACTCGCCCGCGGCGGTCCGCGCCCCCGGCGCGACGGGCGTGCAGGTCCGCCGCCGGCCGGTCACGGTCGCGTGTCGCTGCAATCCGTCCACGGGAGTCGAGAGTCGCGATCCCTGGTCCAGACCAGGCTCTGGCCGCATTCGGCGGGCGCGTAGATCCCGTCGTTCTCGATGCGGTCGAGGCGATAGCCCAGCCTGCGAGCGACGGCGGCGCTGCGGCTGTTGGCGCGGTCGCAGCGGATCTCGACGCGTTCGACCCCGTCCAGAGCGAGCGCCGCGCGAGTCAGTGCGTCGGCGGCGCGCGTGATCACGCCCTTGCCGGTATGAGCGACGTGGCACCAGTAACCGATCTCCAGCACGGCGGGACCGAGCCGGTCGTGAGCTCCGACGACTCCGAGCAGGGTGCCCTCGCGAGCGTCGAAAATGCCGTAGCTGCGCTCCGATGTCGACCGGCCGGGGTCGCTCTGCTGCTCGCCCCACCGGCGTTGCCGCTCCAGCGTCGGGGGCTCCGAGAGCCACTCCATCCACGGATGCAGGTGATCATAGGATTCGACTACGGCGGCGTACCTGGCCTGCAAATCGTCCGGCGACCAGCCGCGAATTACCAAGCCGCCGGCCACGATGCGCTCCGGCAGCCCTTTCGCTCCATGGTGCGGTGCGAAGTCCATCGCCTCAGCGTGATGTCGGGCCTGCGCCCGCGCAATCGAATTTCGCCCGCCCGAACCCCTGATTGTCAACCATGCCGCGCCGGTTCCGAATGCCCCGGCATTTGGGGGCGCCGCGCGCCTGAACTTCGCGCGGGCCCGCCACCGTGTCCACGAGTAGGCGCTGGTCGGCAGCGCTACGGCGGCTCCGGTCAGTCAATCGGGATCGCGTCATCAGTTCCGCGGCACGTCGACTCTCGTCGTCGGCCCGCGACCGGAAGTAAGGAACACATCATGAACATCACCCACAAGACCGCGGCGGCGTGGACCCTCGCTGTACTGGCTGCTGCAGTGGCGCCCGTGCTGCTGCCGGCCGGAACAGGAACGGCCAAAGCCGATTCCTGCTACGGAGCGTTGCAGTACAGCTACTACTGCTCGCCCGGCGCCCAGAACTCCTACGCGACACCCCAGGCGCCCGCATACACGCCGCCGTCGTCCGGGTTCGGGTACAACAACCTGCCGCAGTGCTCCGGGGGCGCACTCGCCGGCGTGATCGGGGCGCTCACCGGCGACGGCTGCTAGAACGACGGCTGCTGGAACGACCGCCGCTGGAACACTGCACACGTAGCGTGCGTCTGCAACCGCAGAAGCGGGTGCAGACTCACGCTAAGGGTGGGGGAGGGCGTG
>JABFVX010000074.1 GCA_013362555.1 Mycobacteriaceae bacterium | reverse complement strand
CATGCTCACCGCGGGCGAGGACCCCCGCTTCATCGCCCGCCGCCTGATGATCCACGCCAGCGAGGACATCGGCATGGCCGACCCGACCGCACTGCAGACGGCCACCGCCGCCGCCCAGGCCGTGCAGCTCATCGGCATGCCCGAGGCGCGACTCGCGTTGGCACAGGCCACCATTCACCTGGCGACCGCCCCGAAGTCGGGCGCCGTCATCGCCGCCCTCGGCGCCGCCATGTCCGACATCGCCGCGGGCAAAGCCGGCTCCGTCCCGCCGCACCTGCGCGACGGCCACTACGCGGGCGCCGCCGCTCTCGGCCATGCCAAGGGCTACCGCTACCCGCACGACGACCCCAGCGGCGTCCTCGCCCAGCAGTACCCGCCGGACGACCTCGTCGGCACCGACTACTACCACCCCACCGACCACGGCTTCGAACGCGAAATTGCCCCCCGCGTGGACAGACTCCGCCGAATCGTCCGCGACACCTGACCAAACCCTCCGGAACGACCCATGAGTTGCGTCAGGCGCAACTCATGGGTCGTTCCGGAGAAACGCATCCGGGTGGGCAGCGTCAAAACCACTGGCGTCGGACCGGTAATCTGGACAGCTGTGCAGACCCACGAGATCAGCCGCCGCTTCCTGCAGCACTTCATCCGGGCAGGTCATACCGAGGTGCCCAGCGCCTCGCTGATCCTGAACGACCCGAACCTGCTGTTCGTGAACGCGGGCATGGTGCCCTTCGTGCCGTACTTCCTGGGTCAGCAGACGCCGCAGTTCGCCCGTGCCACGAGCATCCAGAAGTGCGTGCGCACGCTCGACATCGACAACGTCGGCCACACCACCCGTCACAACACGTTCTTCCAGATGGCGGGCAACTTCTCGTTCGGCGACTATTTCAAGCGCGAGGCCATCAGGCTCGCCTGGGCGCTGCTCACGGACCCGGTCGCCGACGGCGGCCTCGGGTTCGACCCGGAACGGCTGTGGGTCACCGCCTATCTCGACGACGACGAGACCGTCGCGCTGTGGAAGGAGATCGCGGGCGTCCCCGACGCCCGCATCCAGCGCCGCGGCATGGCCGACAACTACTGGTCGATGGGCATTCCCGGCCCGTGCGGCCCGTGCTCGGAGATCTACTTCGACCGCGGCCCCGCCTACGGCGCCGAGGGCGGTCCGGAGGTCGACGAGGACCGGTACCTCGAAATCTGGAACCTCGTGTTCATGCAGAACGAGCGGGGCGAGGGCCGCAGCAAGGACGACTTCGACATCCTCGGTCCGCTGCCGAAGCAGAACATCGACACCGGCCTCGGCATCGAGCGGGTGGCCTTCCTGCTCCAGGGCGTCGACAACGTCTACGAGACAGACCTGCTCAAGCCCATCATCACCAGGGCCGAGCAGCTCACGGGCCGCCGCTACGGCGACGACCACGCCGCCGACGTGCGTTTCCGGGTGATCGCAGACCACGCCCGCACCGCGGCGATGCTCATCGTCGACGGCGTGAACCCCGGCAACGACGGCCGCGGCTACGTGCTGCGCAGGCTGCTGCGCCGCATCGTGCGCTCGGCCCGCCTGCTGGGCGCCGAGCAGCCAGCCGTCGGCGCGTTCATGGCGGTCGTGCGCGACACCATGTCCCCGATGTACCCGGAGCTCGCCACCGACTTCCGGCGCATCGAGAACGTCGCCGTCGGCGAGGAGACCGCCTTCCTCAATACGCTGGCGACAGGTTCGCGGCTGTTCGACACCGCCGCGGCGGAGGTCAAGGCCGCGGGCGGCGCCACGCTGGGCGGCAGCGCGGCGTTCACGCTGCACGACACGTACGGATTCCCGATCGACCTCACGCTGGAGATGGCCGCCGAGGCCGGCCTGGCCGTCGACGAAGCGGGTTTCCGCGCGCTGATGGCGGAGCAGAAGGCCCGTGCCAAGGAAGACGCCCACGCCAAGAAGCACGCCCACGCCGACCTGGCGGTCTACCGGGAGTGGGTGGACCGCGGCGAAACCGAGTTCACCGGGTTCACCGAGCTCACCTCCGAGGCGAAGGTGCTCGCGATCATCTCCGGCGGGGTCCGGGTTCCGGTCGCGGCCGCAGGGCAGCGGGTCGAGGTGATCCTGGACCGCAGCCCGCTCTATGCCGAGTCCGGCGGCCAGATCGCCGACCGCGGCGCCATCAGCGCGCCCGGTCTCAAGGCTGCCGTCGACGATGTGCAGAAGATCGCCAAGAAGCTCTGGGTGCACCAGGTCACCGTCACCGAGGGGCAGCTCACCGAGGGCGACGCGGTCCTCGCGCAGGTCGACCCGCAGTGGCGGCGCGGCGCGACGCAGGGCCACTCCGGCACGCACATGGTGCACGCCGCGCTGCGCCGGATCCTCGGCCCGAACGCAGTGCAGGCGGGCTCGATGAACAAGCCCGGATACCTGCGATTCGACTTCAACTGGTCCGGCCAGCTGTCCGAGCAGCAGAAGGCCGAGATCGAGGCGCTCACCAACGAGGCGGTCGGCGCGGACCACCCGGTCAACACGTTCGTGACCGATCTGCCCAAGGCCAAAGAAATGGGCGCGATGGCGCTGTTCGGCGAGAACTACGGCGAGCGCGTGCGCGTGGTGGAGATCGGCGGGCCGTTCTCGATGGAGCTGTGCGGCGGCACCCACGTCGAGCGCTCCTCGCAGATCGGCCCGGTGACGATCCTCGGCGAGTCTTCGGTGGGATCCGGCGTCCGGCGAGTCGAGGCCTATGTCGGCCTCGACTCCTACCAGTACCTGGCCAAGGAGCGGGCGCTGCTGGCAGGGCTCGCGTCCTCGCTGCGAGTGCCCTCGGAGGAGGTGCCTGCGCGGGTCGAGCAGCTGGTGGACCGGCTCAAGGCAGCCGAGAAGGAGCTCGAGCGCACCCGGGCGCAGGCCGTGTTGGCGCAGGCCGCCCAGTTCGTGGACCGGGCCGAGCGGGTCGGCACGCTGATGTTGGTGGCCGAGCAGGCCCCCGCCGGGGTGAGCGGCAACGACTTGCGCTCGCTCGCCTCCGACGTGCGCGGCCGGTTCGGCAGCGAGCCTGCCGTGGTGGTGCTGTTCGGGGAGGCCGACGGCAAGGTGCCGTTCGTCGTCACCGCCACCAAGGCCGCCCAGGATCTGGGAGTGCGCTCGGGCGATCTGGTGCGCAGCTTCGGACCCGCGATTTCCGGTCGCGGCGGCGGGAAGCCGGAGATGGCGCAGGGTTCCGGCAGCAACCCCGGCGGCATCGCCGAGGGCCTTGCTGCGGTGCGTGCCGCGGTCGCTGAACTGGCATAGGGCGGTTAGGGTTCTCTGGATGGCAATCCATGCCGATCAGCCGGGCGACAACGGGCCAGGCCGCGGCCGACGAATCGGAATCGACGTCGGCACGGTGCGTATCG
>JABFVX010000155.1 GCA_013362555.1 Mycobacteriaceae bacterium | reverse complement strand
GGCGCGGTGGGGGCGCTGGCAGCCGCGGCGAGCCTGCAGTTCGCCCTCCTCGTGAACGCGTTGACCTTCGTGGTGTCGCTGGCCTGCCTCGTCGGCACCCGCCCGGCCGCCCGTCCCCGACCCGCCGCAGGCGAGACGACCGCGGCGGACCTGAGTCGCAGCCTTCTCGACGGCTTCCGGTACCTGGGCTCGACGCGCCCGCTGTTAGTGCTGACCGTGCTGCAGATGATCGTGAATTTCGGCTTGGCCTCGGAGAAGCTGCTTGTCTTCTTCGCCACCGAAACGCTGTCCATGTCACCGTCCGCGGTCGGCGTGATCGTGTCCGCGGGCGGGCTCGGGGGAATCGCAGGCGCGCTCACCGCCGCCCGGATCGCGCGCAGGTTCCGGCCCACCGCCGTCGTCGCCGCGGGCATTGCCGTCGCGTCGGGAGCGGCGGTCGCCATGGGCGGCGCCGGTTCGTTCGCGGCGCTGTTCGTCGCGAACCTCGTGTACCTGTGGGCGGTTGTCGTGGCGAGTCTGGTGAACCGCACTGTGCGCCAACTGTTGACGCGCCGGGACATGCTGGGGCGGGCGACCGGCACCGGCCGCTTGCTGTTCCGGAGCGTCGATCCGCTCGGCGTGCTGGCGATGGGCGGACTCACCGTGGCGATGCACGGGGACCCGCGGGCCGCCTTCGTGGCAGGCGGGCTATTGGCCTGCCTGGCGACGGCCGTCGCGTGGTTCGGCTACTTCAGCACGAACTGTCGCGAATACTGACGCGCACAGGCAATTGCGGGTCTGCCGCAACTCGCTCCGCCAGATCGATGAAGCGCTCGGCGAGCATGCGTGCGTCGTGTGCGGCGCTGACGATCCGTCCGGTGTGCGGTCCCGCGGCATCGTCGAGTTCGCGAGCCTCTACGTCCGGCAGGAATGGCAACACCGCTGGGGCAGTTCGCAGTTCGACCGTGTCGGCGCGCAGGGCGGGCGTCAGGGCATGCTCGCCCCAGAGGTATTCGAGCGGAACCCGCTCGTGCGGCTCGGCGCACGAGCGTTCGTCGACGACGCGGCCCAGCAATTCGTCGAAACGCGACAGCGATTTCGGTTCGACCACAGCCGCTCGCATGCGCACGAACGACCCCACGACAGGCGGCGTCTCCGGGCGCTGCACCAGACGCGACGCTACCGCGACGGGACCCGGCGCCGCGCCCGCCGTCAGTAACGTCGCCGCCAGACACGCGTGCACGACGTCCGTCAGGTCCGCACCTCGGGACCGCGCCGCCTCCGTCAACGCGGCGACGACCTCCGGCGCGATCCGGAAATCGGAGGCCGAGTGCTCCGTGCCCGCGGCGAGACCCCGTGCCCGACGCTGCCAGAAGGCCAACGCGGCGGCGATGTAGGAGTTCGCCACGACGCTGCCGGGGCCCGGCGCCGCGCACACCGCGGGCACGGGATCCCATCGGCCGCCGGACCGGGCTGCGGCGTACGCCGCGCCGAGGTCGCGGACAAGCACATCGAGCCCGTGCTCGTCGGCCGCCAGCCGATCGCATTTCACCAGCAGTGCATGATCGCGCGGACCCAGCTCCCAGAGGACGGCGTCCAGCACGGCGGCGTCGGGTGCGGTTGCCGCGTATCGCCGCATGCGCACCGCATCGGCGAGTTCCGCGGGAGCGGCGCCGACGACCGCGAACGGCACAGCAAGCCGGTGGCGCGTCACCAGCGCGGGCGCGCGGCCCGGCTGGGCGTCTACCACGGCCCGCAGGACCGGGTGTGCGCGAACGACGTCGCCGACCGCCCGCCCCAGGGCGGACGTGTCCAGCGGGCCTGCCAGTCGGAACGCCCGACTGACCACACGGCCTGCGGCAGGCGAGCCTGCCAACAGTCCGCGTTGCAGCAGAGTCAGCGGGGTCCGCGCGCCGGTGCGCCGAATCATCATGTCGTCTTCGAGTTTTCCGGGCGGGTTCGCAGCGAGTTCGGCGACCGTCGGACGGTCCATGATCAGTTCCGCGGTGAACCGCAGCCCCAACCTGTCGCTCAACCGAGTGGCGGCATTCGCCGCGGCGAGCGAATCTCCGCCCAGATAGAAGAAGTTGTCGTCCACCGCAATCGACGACAACCCCAGAGTGTCGCACCAGATTTCGACGATTGCCTGTTCCAGGCCGGCTCCGGAGCCACTGGGCGAATTCATCGAACACGACACCATTCATCGACGGACGGAAAGCTGACCATTATTCTACCGACGCGCGTGCGACACGTTATTCCCATACATGGCAGGGGTTTTCATTTGCCATGCACCGGCGTCGCCTGGTGAAATGTCCGGGTTCGGCCGCGCGAGCAGAGGATGCCCATGACCGGTGCCGGTGACGGGGAGCAATGTCTTGTCCACACGGTGTTCCGCCGCCAGGTCGACACTGCGGGAGACCGTCCGGCTCTGGAATTCGGTGCGGTCCGGATGACGTATTCCGAACTCGACGGGCGTGCTGCTGAGGTCAGTGCGGCGCTGCGCGCGTTCGTCGACCGGCCCAACGTGCTGGTCGCCACCTATCTCCCGCGCGGACCGGAGTTGGTCGCCGCCTATCTCGGCATTCTCGCCGCGGGCGCGGCGTACGTGCCGCTCGATCCGAGCCAGCCGCACGCGTGGAATCTGGACCGCATTCGCACGGCCGCGGCGCGGGTGGTGGTCACCGACCGTGCGCACCGGCAGCTGTTCGACGACGCCGTCACTGTCGTCACCATGGATGATCTGCCTGCCGCGGGCGCCGCGCCCGAAGCCGCGGTGACCCCCGGCCCGGCGGACCTCGCGTACGTCATGTTCACGTCCGGGTCGACCGGCAACCCCAAAGCGGTGGCAGTGCCGCACCGCGCGGTCGTCGGCCTCGTCTGTGGGCAGGACTATCTGGCCATGGGGCCCGACCAGTGCCAGCTGCTGCACTCGCCGCACACATTCGATGCCTCGACCTTCGAGATCTGGGGCAGTCTGCTCACCGGCGGGCGGTTGGCCATCGCGCCGCCCGGCCCCCGGACGGGAACCGACTTCGCGCGCCTCATCACCGAACACGGCGTCACCACAGCATTTTTCACCACAGCGCTGTTTCGCGTGCTGCTCGAGGAACAGCCGCGGGCGCTGGCGCTCCTGCACCAGGTGATCTTCGGCGGCGAAGCCGTCTATCCCGAATTGCTGCGGGACGCACGCATGACGCTTCCCGACACCAAGCTCGTTGCGGCGTACGGGCCTACCGAGACAACGACGTTCGCGACGACCTACCACGGTCCGGTGCCTGCGGCGGCGGTGCTCGGGACGGCGCTGCGGGGCATGGCGACCTATATCCTGGACGCCGACCTGGAGCCGGTCGCCGACGGCGCGGCAGGCGAACTGTGCATCGCGGGCAGCGGGCTCGCCGCGGGATACCTGGGAGCGCCCGACCTCACCGCGGACCGTTTCGTGCCGGATCCGTTCGCCGCGCAGCCCGGATCACGGCTCTACCGAACGGGCGACGAAGTGCGACGCACCGGGACGGGACCGATCGAGTTCGTCGGTCGGCTCGACAGCCAGCTGAAGATACGCGGCAGGCGCATCGAGCCCGCGGAGGTGGAGCGGGCGCTGCTCCGCCATGCCGGAGTGCGGGCGGCGTACGTGACCGCCGAGCAGAACAGCACGCGGGGCCGATATCTCGCCGCCTATGTGACAGTGGCAACGGACACCGAGCTCGGCGAGGCCGACCTACGCTGCCACATGGAGGCCACCGTTCCCGATCAACTGCGCCCGGACGTGTACGTGCTGCGCAGCGCGGTCCGCCTGACTCCGCACGGCAAGCTCGAGCGCAGGCGCCAACTCGACGGCGTTGCGCCCGCGCCCCGGCACCAGCAGTATCACGTGGTGCGCAATGCCTTGGGCCAGTGCGCATTCTGGCCGGCCGGCCGATCGATTCCGCAGGGGTGGGCCCATGCCGGTCGCTCCGGAACGCTGGAACAGTGCGGCTCCTATGTCCGCGAGGTCTGGCCGGACATCCTGCGGCCCGCCGATTCCGAGGCGCTCAAGCCGTAGCGGCGCCGCGCGGATCGGGCAGCGCCGCACGGTCGACCTTGCCGTTGGCGTTGAGCGGCAAGGCTTCCAGGGCGACGAAGTAGGCGGGCACCATGTACGAGGGCAGCATCGCGGCCAGCGCCTTCCGACACCGCTGCACGTCCAGTTCGGCGTCCGCCGCCGCGGCGACGACGTAGGCGATCAGCCTGGTGCTGCCGGGCTGGTCGCGGCCTACCGCCGTGACGACCGCCGCGGCGATCTCGGGCAGGCTCGTCAGCGCCGCCACGATCTCGCCCAGCTCCACCCGGAACCCGCGAATCTTGACCTGGAAGTCGGCCCGCCCACGGAAGTCGATTTCGCCGCAGCCGTTCCACGCCACCAGATCGCCCGTCCGGTACATCCGACTCGCGGGCTGGAACGGATTGGCCACGAACCGGTCGGCGGTCAGGTCCGGGCGGCCGAGGTATCCCCGGGCGAGCTGCACCCCCGCCAGGTAGAGCTCGCCGGTCACGCCGACCGGCGACGGGCGGAGCCTGCCGTCCAGGACGTAGGCGCGGCAGTTCCAGTTCGGCCCGCCGATCGACACGACCGACGTGTCCGCGGCGGTGACCCGGTGGCTGGTCACGATCACGGTGGTTTCGGTGGGACCGTAGACATTGCGGAAGTCGGTGTCCGGACACTCCCGCCGGAAACGTTGTGCCAGTGCACCGGTCAGCGCTTCGCCCACGGTGAGGACCCGGCGGGGCGGCACGGCCATGCCCGCGTTCAGCAGGGCGTCCAGCATGGACGGAACGACATGCAGAATCGTCACGCCGTAGTCGGCGATCAGGGCGTTCAGATATTCCGGGTCGTGGTGTCCGTTGGGCGCGGCCAGCACCAGGCATCCGCCGCGGATCGTGACGGCCCAGAACTCCCACACCGAGAGGTCGAACGTCGCCGCCGCCTTGAGCATGATGGTGTCGGCCGCTGTCAGGCTGAATTCCGCGGTCTTCCAACGCAGATGGTTGACAATGCCGCCGTGGTGCACCGACACGCCCTTGGGCTTGCCGGAGGAGCCGGAAGTGAAGATCACGTACGCCGTGTTCGCGGGCCGCAGCGGGCCGCGCCGGTCGGCGTCGGTCAGCGGCGTCGGGTCGTAGCCGCCGAGGTCGATCCGGTCGATCCGCACCACCGGTGTGACGGCGGCGGCGAAGTCGGTGTCGCTGTCGGTCAGCACGCAGGCAGGCGCCGCGGCGGTGAGGATGTACTCGGTGCGCGCGCCGGCCTGGTCCGGGTCTATCGGCACATACGCACCACCGGCCGCCGCGACCGCGTACTGCGCGATGACGAGGTTGAGGGAGCGCCGGAACGCCAAGGCGCACAGCGACTCCGGGCCGACGCCCGTCGATACGAGATGGCGGGCGAGGCGGTTCACGGCCGCGTCGAGTTCCCGGTAGGTCAGCTCCGCGGGGGCGCCGCCGGGGTTGTCGGCGATCACCGCGATCGCGTCCGGATCCACGGCGACCGCGGCCGCGAGCAGCGCGGGCAGGGTGGCCGGCCCGCTCGGGGGGCGATCGGTGGCGTTCCACCGTGCCACCACGTTCGCGCGTTCGTCCGCGCCCAGGATGTCGATGTCGCCTGCGGAAATCTCGGGGTCCGCTGCGACCGCCGCCAGAACCTGGGTCAGCCGACTTGTGAACAGGCGAGCCGTGGCGGCGTCGTACAAGTCCGCCGCGAACACGAGGTGCGCGTGCAACCCGGGCGCGAGTGCGGGTTTCCCGGCGGTCTCGACGAGCAGGTGCAGGTCGAGCAGAAACGGCTCGCAGCCTGATTCGTCCGGTCCCGAGGCGCCGAAGGTGAAGCCCACGTGGAACAGCGGGTGGCCGGCGGCGGACGGCGGACGCAGGGCCGCAGCCAGTTCGTCGAGCGGGGGCGTGCCGTGGGCGGCGATCCGCGCGTCGACGTCGGCTTCGCGCGCCACCAGCGCCGCGAAGGGCGCGGCGGGCGCGATGGCGGACCGGCGCACTGCGAGCTGGTCGGCGACCCCGATGTTTCGGGCGCCGATCGGGACGTCGGAACTGTCGCACAGGCGTGCGACCAGTACCGCCAGCGCGGTCCGGACGACGGTGCACAGCGACGCCCCGGCCGAGCGCGCAACCTGGTCCAGCCCGCGGACGGTGTGCGCGTCGACGCGGAACCGGACATGTCCGCACCTGCCCGACGACACGGCCGGGCGGGGCCGGTCTTTCGGCAGGCCGAGCTCGTCGGGCAGGCCGCTCAGCGCCTCCAGCCAGTATTCCCACTGCACCGCATCAGTCCCGGACCGCACCGGGCCATTGTGCCCGACAACAGATACTCCCAAGAATGGGAAGGCTTAATCCGGTCACCGTCAAGGCATTCCGTCAGGTATCGATTCGGGACACCGCCCGGCCGCGGCTCAGTTATCACTGTTAACATCATGGGGTGACCTCGGCACTCACCGATATCGACGCCATCACGGCGCTGGTCGCCGCGTCGCCCGCGGCGGTGGCCGCGCACGACAAGGCAGGCTGGCTCCGGCTCTGGACGAGCAACCACGTCATCGAGGACCCGGTCGGCTCCCGGCCGGTGCTCGGCGGGGTCTACGACCGGCGCAGCGGCGACCGGACGGGGGGACCGCTGGCGCGGTTCTGGGATGCCTTCATCGGCCCCAACGACATCACTTTCGAAGTGTTCAGCGACTTCGTCGACGGCCTGGACGTGGTCCGGGACGTCACCATTCACACGACTCTGCGCACCGGCGTCACGGTCAGCACGCCCGCGCATCTGCTGTACCAGCTGGCGCACGAGCACGGTGAGCTGAAGATCCGCCGGATGGCGGCGCACTGGGAGCCGCTGCCGGTGTTCGCTCGGCTGCTGCGCCCGACGCCCGCCCATGTGGCGGCGATCGCGGGAATGGGCGCGGCGATGCTGCGCAATCTCGGCCCCGCGGGGACGGCCCGCTTCACCGGCGCGGTCGCCGGCGTCGGCAGACATGGCAAGGCGGTGGTCCGCGACCTGGCCGCGCGCGCCGCCGCGGGCGACAATGCGGCTCTCGACCGCCTCGACGGGTTCGTGCCCCGCGACCTGCACAAGGTCATCGCGGGCGGCGATACCGTCACAGCCCGCTGCACCGTCGACGACGCGCAGGCACTGCTGCTCGTCACCCTCAACCGCCGCACCCTGGCCGTCACCGAAGCGCGTCTGCTGCGCCACACCGCCTGACTCCCCCGGAAAGAGCAGCAAACGTCCAGAATGACCCGTGACGTGCGTCGGACGCACGTCACGGGTCATTCTGGAAGGGTTGCGACCACTCGCTCCGGCGGTCAACCGACGGCGACGTCGCGGTGACAGTCCTCGGGATAGACGTTGGACTCGTCCTGGTCGTGGTTCGGGTACCAGACCTGGGCGAGGAAAGGGTTCTTCTTCGCTTCCTGGTCGAAATTCCAGCCGGGCGGCGCGCATTCCGGACACCAGTGTCCGCCCTTGAGCACCAGATTCGGGCTCGCGGAGAACGCGTGGCCGAATGCGCACCGCCACCCGAGCGGAGCGAACGCGTCCCCGGCGTCCATCGCCCCGGAAGTGCACTCGCCCCCGCGGAACGCGGCGGCGGCGCGCATGTCGTCGAGCCCGAGGACCGCCTTGGTTTCGTCGTAGCCGTGGTCCAGGCGCACGCGCGGCAGCCCGCGCAGGTCCCGCGGGCGCGCGGAGTCCCACGCCGGGATGCTTGCCCAGTCTTCATAACTCGCGAAGAAGGCCGACACTCGCATGTCGTTGCGGTGTTTGATCCAGTGCATCGGGGCGTCCGGGGTCGCGCTCGCGAGCCGCTCGAACAACACCTTCTTCATGAGGCGCTGCGGGGCCACGCGCGCGCCAAGGCGCTGCCACCGGGGCATCGTCCGGGCGACCTGCTCGAGCAGGTCGTCGAGCCCCTCCGAGCGGAACCGCAAGTGCGATTCCAAGTCGTCGGAGTCTTCGTACCACTGGCAGTGGAAGTTTCGGGTGGCGAACCAGTTGCGCTCGGTGACCTTGGCGACCTCGCCGAACCCGAGTGTGTCGAACGCACGCTGCATGAACTCGTGGTACGTGACTCGACACGTCTGCCCGCCGCCGATGTTGTAGAAGCCGCGCCAGAACTCGTCGGACACGAAGTCCTCGCACGCGTTCGCCAGCAGCCTGCCCGAGTCCGCGACCGTGCAGAACTCGATGCACGTGTCGATCGGCTGGTGGAACATGATCGGGTCGATGAGCGTGGTCATGTCGGGGATCGCGATGAAGGTCTGCCGAACGATCGCCCAGTGCCGCAGCCCGCTCTCGGCGACGATGCGCTCGGCCGCGATCTTCGAGCAGGCGTACATGTCGTACACCGATGGCTTGAGCGGGTCGCCGCACCGGCCCCAGTGGATCGGCGCCAGGCGGTCCCCGGTCGCGGCCACGGTGCCGACGGTCACGAGCTTGACCGCGTCGGGCTCGGGCTGGGCTTTGACAGCGCGGACGATGTTCTCCGCCGAGCCCACGTTGACCTTCCAGGCCTGCGCAGGTTTGCGGTCGGCCTCGGGCGAGATCAGGGCCGCGGCGTGCAGCACGTAGTCGGCGCCCCGCACACAGCGTTCGACGTCGTCGTAGTTCGTCAGGTCGCCCCAGTCGACACGCACGCCCGGCTGCCCCAGATACGGCTCGAGCAGCATCCGGTTCTTCGCCGACGGCCGAGCCAACGTGACGATGTCGAACCGGTCGCGCCGCGACATGAGCTCGCGCAGTGCCGCGCCGCCCATCGACCCTGTCGTGCCGGTGACGAAGACCGTCTTCTTGTTCGTGCGCTGTGCCATGAGGTCTCCAAAATCTCGCCGCCGTAGCGTGCGACGCACGGTACCAGAACACGTTCTAGCGCGGTCGAAATCGGACTGGACCCCCGTCTTGCCCAGAGCATGGTCGAGAACTCGGGTGGCTGGGTTGCAAACCCCCTCCAGAATGACCCGCGAAGTGCATTGGACGCACGCCAGGGGTCATTCTGGAAATCCTCACGCTGGAGGGTTCTCAAACACTCACGCGGGTCGGGCGGATTCCGGTGGCGGGCAGGGCGGTCCAGCCACGGGTGAAGGCGGAGGGGAGGCGGGCGGCCGCCGCGGTGTCGACGCCGATCGCGGGCTGGCGCCACAGCAGCTCTTCGAAAGCGATTCGGGCCTGCAGGCGCGCCAGGTGGGAGCCGATGCACAGATGCGGCCCGCCCGCGAAGCCGAGGTGCCGCGAGATCTCGCGGGCGATGTCGAGCCGGTCGGCGGTGTCGCCGAACTCGCGCTCGTCGCGGTTGGCGCTGCCGTACATCAGCATTACCTTTCGGCCCGCGGGGATCTCGGTGTCGCCGATGGCCACCGCGCGGGTCGTCGTGCGCGCGAGCGCCTGCACCGAGCCCTCCATCCGGAGGAACTCGAGGATGGCGCCGGGCAGCAGCTCCGGCTCGGCCAGCAGCCGCGCGCGCTGGTCCGGATACTCGTCGAGCAGCGCGACGCCGTGCGAAATCAGATTGCCGGTGGTGTCGTTGCCGCCCGCCACCATCACGAAGCAGAACCCCAGGATGTCCCAGTCGGTCAAGCGCTCACCGTCAACCTCCGCGCCGGTGAGGGCGCTGATCAGATCGTCGCCCGGACTGCCGCGCCGCACCGTGATCAGGTCGCCGAAATAGGCGAACATCTCGCCCACCGCCTGCACCGCGCCGTCGGCCTGCAACGCGTCCAGGCTGAACCCGCCGTCCTGGAGCCGGGTCAGCGCGGTGACCCAGGGATCGAACTTGGCGCGGTCCGCCGGGGGCACGCCGAGCAGGTGAGCGAGGACGAAAGTGGGTATGGGCGAGGAGAAGTCGCGGTGCAGGTCGACGGGTTCGCCATCGGCGACCCGGCGTTCGATCGCGTCGACGCGGCCGCGGACGAACTCGCGGATGAGCGGCTCCATCGCGACGATGCGCTTGGGAGTGAAGCCGTGGCTGATGCGCCTGCGCAGCGCGGTGTGCCGCGGCGGGTCGAGCATGACGATCGTCGGCGCGAGGCCGAGGGTCGCGATCTCGTCGGGATAGAACGTCAGGCCGTGCGCGGAGGAGAACGTCGCCGGATCCCGCGCCGCCTGCCATACGTCGGCGAACCTCGGCAGCGCGTAGAACTCGGGCTCGCCGATGTGCAGGTGCACGGGGCCCGCGTCGCGCAGCGCCTGATACGCGGGGTACGGATCGACTTGGAAGTCGGCGTCGAACGGGTCGTAGACGGTGGTGGCCACGGTTCCTCCAGCCAAGGTTTCAGTGCGTGCTCGAGCACCCTCAGCACGACCCACGCAGCGCGGTGGACGCAACGCACGGGTCGTCGTGGCTGGGTTACAAGCTTCCAGAATGACCCGTGACGTGCGTTGGATGCACGTCACGGGTCATTCTGGAGGTTTGCAATCCCGCCACCCGAGCTTTCGAGCACGAAATAACAGGTGCCGTTAATAACGGTAGCCGTTAATATGGCCGAGTGCCACGGAATGCCGCCGAAACCCGAGACAAGCTGCTCAGCGCCGGCGCCGCGCTGTTCGCCGCGCACGGCGTGGACGCCGCCCGCACCCGCGACATCGTGCACCTGGCCGGACAGGCCAACGATTCGGCCGTGACCTACCACTTCGGCTCGCGCCGAGGGCTGCTCGAAGCGATCCTGCGCGCGGGCGTGGACCGTATGGAAGCCACCCGCTCGGCCGACCTCGCCGGTCTGGCCGACGCCGACCTCCGTGCCGTGGTCGCCGCCGTCGTCGAGCCGATTGCAGCCGAACTGCACACCACGCAGGGCCGCGACTTCCTGCGCATCGTCGTCCAGGTGGCGGGACACGCGGGCGTGCGCGCCGGCAGCCTGCCCCGGCTCATCCACCACACCGCACTCGCCGCCGAACTGGACCTCCTCAACGAACGCTGCCGCGCTTTCCTCCCGGAACCCCTTGCCCGCGAACGCATCGCCGCGACCATCTCATTCCTCACCACGGCGTTGGCCGACCGCGCCGCGCGCACCGACCACCTCCTGGACCAACCCGCCTTCACCGCCAACCTGGTCGCCATGCTCACCGCCGCGCTGTCCGCCCCCGTCCCGGAGTAGCGATTCCACACCCGGTTCGCGCATCCCCACCCGCAGCTGCGGGTGTGGATGCGCGAAACGGGTGTGGAATCGTCAGGCGGATTCGCGGGCGACGACGGTCGCCCGGGGCAGCGACTCGGCCGGCGGGGCGTCCGGCGGGGCGATGAGGCGGCGGGCCGCGAAGCGGCCGATGGTGTCGAGGTCCATGTCGACGGTGGTCAGGGTGGGCATGGCCTGGGCGCCCGCACGGGTGTTGTCCAAGCCGATCACGGCGAGGCGGTCCGGGACCGCGATGCCGAGCCGGGCGCAGGCCGCCAGTGCGGCCAGGGCGACGTCGTCGTTGTAGGCCGCCATCGCCGTCACCCCGGGGGACGCGGTCAGCGCGGCCGCGAGGTCGTCGCGGTTGCGCACCGGGTCGGCGGTGAGCGTGACCGTGGCATGCAGGTCGACGCCGAGGGCGCGGGCGGCCTCCTTGGCCGCCGCCAGCCGGATCCGGGCCAGCTCGGCGAGGCTCGGCTCGTCCGGCAGCGCGTAGAGCAGCTGCGTGTGGCCGCGTTCGCGGAGGTACCCCAGCTGCACGAGCAGCAGGTCCCGTTGCGCGCCTTGGAAGAACTGGCTTGCGGCCACTCGCACGCCCGCATTGCCCATCGCCTCCACCGCGCCCGCGTCGAACTCGCGCCGCGACACCACGGTGTGCGCGGCGACCTGCACCGCGACGTCTTCGATGTCCACCGCCGCGCCGATCCCGTGCCGCACCAGCAGCAGGAAGCCCGCCGAGGCGAGTTCGGCATCGAAGGCCGCCATGAACCGGTCCGAGGCCGGGCCCCACGGCCAGCCGTACAGGTCGAGCAGGATCACCCGGCTGGTGCCGCGCTTGAGCGCCTGCGCCATCGCATTGGGCACGTAACCGAGTTCCCGCGCCACCTCCCGCACCCGCTCCCGGGTCGATTCGGGGATGGTCTGGCCCGCCACGTTGTTGAGCACGTAACTCACCGTCGCACGCGAGACTCCGCTGGCCCGCGCCACATCGGCACTGGTCGGACGCCTGCGCGCATCGTCGCCCGCGGGGCGGCGGCGCGAAACTGTCATGCCTGCCACGATAGTCCCGCCTTACGGGACCGTAACCACGCGGTGAGCACTACACCCGGATCGCGCGGCTACACCCGCAGCT
>JABFVX010000391.1 GCA_013362555.1 Mycobacteriaceae bacterium | reverse complement strand
GGCACACCGTAATCCGCGGCGTTCAGCACCCCGTAGGCGAACCGATAGCCGCGCAGTATGCGGTCCGACTGCATCAGCTGCAGCAGACCCGCGAACTGGGCGCTCTTCTGGAACTCCGGCACGTTCTCGATCACGAAAGCGCGCGGACGCACTTGGCGCACCGCGCGCAGATAGTGCCGCCACAGTTCGTTCAACCGCGCCCGCGAGACGTCGTCGCGGTCCCGGCCCAGCGGCGAGAAGCCCTGGCACGGCGGGCCGCCCAGGATGACGTCGGCATCCTCGAACCGCTCCAGTTCCTCGATGGGGCCGTCGAACACCGGGCACCCGAAGTGCCGCTTGAACGTGCGCGCCGCAGCCGGGTCGATCTCCACCGCGCTCACCGGGCGGTACCCGAGGCCGGCGAGCTCGAAACCCAGCGACAGCCCGCCCGCACCCGCGAACAGGTCCAACGTCCGGATGTCCATGCGGGAATCCTAGCCAGGCGCGCAGGCGCTCAGCCGGAATGCAGATTCGGCAGAACCGCCAGGGCGGTACGCGCGTCGGATAGGGTGGTCAGAGCCACGGCCGGGAGCAGGCGCCTGCCGGGCAGCTGTGTTTCGGGAGGTCGGTCGTGGAACAGTGGGAGCGCGATGCACCGGGCGAGAAGCCCGAAGGCTGGGACGACCCCACCCGACCCCACCTGCTCGACTACTTCGGCAAGCCGACGACGGTGCCCGAGGTCGACGACGAGGCCAGGCAGTGGGCCCGCGGGCACCCCGGCGAATGGCGGTACTACCTCGACCCCTTCGCCGACAAGACCCAGCTGTCGGGCAGCAATGTCATCGGCGGCAGGCTCGCGGGCGGCGAAGGCGAGTTCGAGCGGCTGTGGGTGAACCCCGACTTCGTCCCCAGCGCCGAATATCACCAGGGCGCGCGGCTGGACCACGCTCTCGACCTCGCGCTGTGGCGAACGATAGCCAACCACAACACGATTGGCGATTTCATCGGCCTGCTCGCCGAGTCGGAAGTCATCGCGCTGCTGCCCGCCGACGATCCGACCGGGCAGCGCGGCTGGCCCGCCCGCACCGAAGGCGAGTACGAGGTGATCGACATCTTCACCTCGCCGGACCGGCTGCCCGCCGACTCCGATCCCGAGCTGCGCCGCACCTTCGGCGGAGATCAGCTGCTCGACACGTACTGCCGTGCCAAGACGACCGCCGTGTGGTTCAACGGCCCCGGCGGCTGGCCCGCGATCCGCCTGCGCGGTGCGGACCTCTACCTGTGGTGGCAGGAGTACCAGTGGGCGCGCCGGCGCCTCGCGGCCAAGGTGGCCGAGGCCGCGGGCGGCCCAGGCAGCGACGACGACGCTCCGCGGTGACCTGGATCACTGGAACCGCGCCGGGCGCACCCGCGTCGTATCCGACGTGGAGGAATGGGAGCGGCAGCAGTACCTGAGCCGCAACAGCGAGGTGATCAACCAGGTCGCCGAGATGGAAGCCGCATTCCACCGCCAGCAGGGCGAGATGGCCGAGGCCCTGCGCAAACTGGGACAGGCCCGAATTCGAGTCAAGTCGGCGGACCGGCTGGTCGAGTTGGTCGCCAACACGTCCGGCATCGTCACCGAACTGTCGCTGTCACCGGACGCCTTCCGCCACAACACGCCCGAGCGGTTGGCTCGCTCGATCAACGAGGCGATCCAGGCGGGCGCCGCGGCCGCCGCCCGAGCCCGCGAGGAATACCTGGCCCCCGTCATCGAGGCGGCAGGCGACGTCCCCGACCTGGATGAGCTCATCCCGGGAGCGCCCAGCCTGCGGCAGTGGCGCGACCAGCTGTCCGGCCAGGCCCCGACGCCTCCCAAACCGGAGGCCCGCTGATGGTGCTGCGGCTCGACCCGGACGAATTCAAACGGCAGGCTCCGACCTTCGCCAAGGCGTCGCAAGATCTCCACACCGCCCTGCAGCAACTCATCCAGGCCGTGAAAGACGAAGGTGACTGCTGGGGCGGCGACGACCCCGGAAAGGCCTTCGCCAACGGTCCGGAAGGCAACAACGGCTACGTCAGCGACCTCAACGACGGGCTGCAACACCTGGCGGGCCTGGTCACTCTCATGGACCAGGTCGGCAAGAACATCGTTTCCACCGGAAACGCCGTGCAGCAGCAGGACATCGACAACGCCACCGGCCTGCCGCGAGCGGACTGATGGGATTCGAGATCCCGGGCTGGCTCAAGCCGGTGATGAACATCGTGGCAGGCCCCTTCCCCGAGGGCGACGAAACCGCGATGCGCCGCCTTGCCGAGGAGTGGGAAACCATCGGCTACGCGATCGCCGAATGCAAAGCCTGCACGGACCCCGCGATGACCGCGGCGCTGTCGGCCATCGAAGGCGAAATCCACAAGGGGATGGACGACTTCTGGAAGCACGTCTCCAAAGACGGCGGCCTGATCGAAGGCCTGTCCGCCTACTGCGACGACAAAGCCAAGCAGCTCTACGAAGGCGCCAACGAGATCGAGCTGACCAAATACGTCATCGTCGGCTCGCTCGTGGCACTGGCCGCGCAATTGATGATCGGCGTCGCCATCCCGCTGCTCGGCCAGGCCGAGAACGCCGCGGCGATAATCGCGACCCGCGTCGGAATCCGGATGGCGATCCGGGAACTCATCAAGAAGCTCCTGGAGAAGGGGATGATGAGCGCCGCGCGCAAGGTCGCGCTGCGGACGCTGCGCGAGGCCGCGATCGGCGCGGTGTTCATGGGCGGAGTGAACCTCGCGGCGCAGGACATCCAGGGCTTGAAAGGCGATCGCGACTCGCTCAACTGGGGCAGCCTGGGCCAGTCCCTCGGCATGGGCGCGGCGGCAGGCGCCGTCGGCGGGCCGCTCGGTCTCGGCATCGGCACCGTGCTCGGGCGGACGGTGTCGACGGGCCTGGGCAGGTTCGCGGTCACCACGGTCGCCGCCACCGCGGGCGGCCTGGCAGGCGCTCCCGCGGCCATGGCCGCGCCCGCGCTGTGGGGCCAGGAAGTGCACCTGGATCCGCACGTCATACTCAACGGCGGCATCGTCGGCGCGGTGACGGGCGGCGCGACCCACGGAGTCCACACCGTCATCGCCAGCCGGGCGGCCGCAAACGCCCCCCACGTCCCCACGGTGCTTCCCCAGCTTCCGGATTCCGTTGTGCCCCTGGCGGAGTCGGCCGCGGCGGCAGGGCCGAAGCCCGCACTCGCCGCGCAGGCGGAGGCCCCGCCCGTCGTCCACCCCGAACCCGCTGCCGCACAAGGCGACCCGGCCATCCAGGCCGCGAGCGCGATCACCCCGGAGACCGTGCTGCCCGGCGACGCGGCGCCCGCTCCCGCCGCAGGCGGTCCGGACGCGCCGGCAAGCGCCACGACGACGCCGCACCCG
>JABFVX010000097.1 GCA_013362555.1 Mycobacteriaceae bacterium | reverse complement strand
GGCCGGGCTCACCTATGAGCACCGTCTGATCGACGACATGGTGGCCTCCTGTCTGAAATGGGAGGGCGGCTACGTCTGGGCCTGCAAGAACTACGACGGCGACGTGCAGTCCGACACGGTCGCACAGGGCTTCGGCTCGCTGGGCCTGATGACGTCGGTGCTGCTCACCCCGGACGGGCGCACGTGTGAGGCCGAGGCCGCGCACGGCACCGTGACCCGGCACTACCGGCAGTACCAGCAGGGCAAGCCGACCTCGACCAACCCGATCGCGTCGATCTTCGCCTGGACCCGCGGGCTGCAGCACCGCGGCAAACTGGACAACACCCCCGAGGTGATCGTCTTCGCCCAGACCCTGGAGGACGTGGTCATCAAGACCGTCGAGGGCGGTCAGATGACCAAGGACCTCGCGCTGCTGGTCGGCGGCGAGCAGGCCTACCTCAACACCGAGGAGTTCCTCGGCGCCCTGGACGAGAACCTGGCCAAGACCCTGGCGGGCAAGTACTGACCGACGGCTCGCCGCACCCCGACCGCCCTGAAGGCGTTCTTCATTCAAACAGCGTGAATGAAGGACGCCTTCAGGGTTTCCTGCTGTCGGTGTGTTAGCCATCAGGTAGCGCACGGGCGGGCTACCGTCACTGGGTGGCCGTTCGCAAGAAGCCGTCGGCTGTTGCCATTGCGCTCGGACTGCTCGCCATTCTGCTGTGCGTGGCGGGCGTCCTCGCCCTGCGCAGTGCGAACTTGCCGCCGCCCGCGCGGGATTCGGGAACGTCGGTCACACCGGGTGCGGGCGCGCCGACCGGGCGGCCGGCCGAAATTCCGGCAAACGCATGGCAGACTCTACGACTGATCGACGAAGGGCAGTGGCCGCCGCCGGATTCGCCCGCCACCAAGGGCGGGACGACGTGGAACAACCGGGAGAGCAGGCTGCCGCGCCGGACTCAGTCGGGCGCGCCGATCACGTATCGCGAATGGGATGTCAACCGCAAGCAGCAAGGCCGGACCAGGGACGCCGAGCGCATCGTCACCGGAAGCGACGGGACGGCCTGGTACACCGGCGACCATTACCGGACGTTCACGAGGATGCGCTGATGACAGTGGCAGTATGCGTGCGAGCCAGTGAAATGGGGTGTGACACTGTGGGGCCGACGGAACAGGGCAGGGGCGAGCGCGGCGACGGGGGGCATCTCGACCTCGAGCGATTTCTCGCGGTCGGCGGCGGGCATGCCGTGCCCGCGGCCGCGCTGCCCGGCGGCTACGGGGAGATGAGCGCGCTGCGCGCGCGGCTGCAAGACACCGGCTACGTCGTCCGGGACGTGCGGGCCGCCAAGATGACCACGGTGGCAGGTGTTTTCGACGAGTTCGCCGCGGCCCTGCAATTCCCGTTCTACTTCGGGGAGAACAAGGACGCGTTCGACGAGTGCCTGGCTGATCTGGACGACTTCGTCGGCCTCGCTTTCGGTTACGTCGTGATGGTGCGCGACGCCGAGTTGCTGCTGGCGGCCGAGCCGCAGCAGCGGGTCTGGTTCTTCGACGCGATGGACTGCGCCGCGCGGGTATGGGCCGCGCGGCCCACCCCGATTGCGTTTCGAGTTGTACTGCAAGGTGTTCCGGCGCGGATTCGCCAGGGCTTCAGTGGCGAGGATCTGCCGACTCTGCGGCTGCCTTCGTGACGGCGCGCAGGCTGCTGGTCGCGGCGTGCACGGTGCCCGCGCTGGTCGCCCCGGTGCTCGCGGCGGCTCCGCAGGCTGCGGCGCAACCCGGGTTGCGATGGGGCCCTTGCCCAGTCGACGCGCATGTCACCGCTGCGCCCGCCCGCTGCGCGACGCTGTCGGTGCCGATGGACTACACCCGCCCGACCGGACGGCGAATCTCCATCATGATCAGCCGAATTCCGGCCGAGAACCAGGCGGGCAAGCTCGGCGTGCTGTTCGGCAACCCCGGCGGCCCCGGCGGCGACGGCCTCGACTACTGGTCGGCCCGGCGCCAGAGCCTGCCCGCTCGACTGCACCGGGAATTCGACGAGATCGCCGTCCAGCCCAGGGGTTTGCGGTGGTCGACGCCGTTGAACTGTGCCGCGCCCGGGGCGGGCTTGGTGTCGGCGGTGTCCGGGGCGCCGTTGGTGGTGGGCGGGCGCGGGGTGTGCGAGGCGCACGACCCCAGCTACCCGCGCACGGTCACGACGGAGAACACCGCGCGCGACATGGACCAGGTGCGCCGCGCCCTCGGAGTGTCGAAGATCAGCTATCTCGGCGGTTCGTACGGGACGTATCTGGGCGCGGTGTACGCGACGCTGTTCCCCGCACACACCGACAAGCTCGTGCTCGACTCGAACGTGCACCCGGACTGGATCTGGCAGCGCGAGTTCGTCGAGCAGCAGCTCGGCCGCAAGCGGCGGCTGGAGGACATGTTCGACTGGATCGCGGCGCACAACCGGGTGTACCGGCTCGGCGGCTCGCGCGCGGTGGTCGCCGCGGAGTGGGCGCGCCAGGTGGGGATGCAGGGCGGCGGTGCGTTCGCTCGGCTCGACCCCGGGATCGCCGCGCCCGGCAATCCGCTCGACCCGGTCCTCGCCGACATCGTCGCCAACCGGTTCCGGCTGTCGCGCGAGCAGCTGGGCAGACTGGCCAATATCGTTCGCACGCTGACCGAGCCGACGGCAGGCGGCGGGAGCATGACGTTCAAGGCCACCACCATGGCCACCTATGCCCGCAAGACGTGGCCGTACTTGGCCCAGGGGATGCGCGAGTACCGGGACAACCCCCGCAACCTGCGGTTCTTGCGGTTCCTGTCCGGCATGGACGGTCTCAGCGCGCCGTCGCGGCGCTGGGTGTTCACCGCCATCACCTGCAATGAGAACGACAACCGGCCCGATCCGGACGCCATGGCCGCGGCCCTGGGCGGATTTCTCACCGGAGCAGGCGTTTTCGACATCACCGCCGCACTGCTGCGCACCGGTGTCGGGTGTAGCGGATGGGAGCAGTCCGCGATCCCGGTCCACGTCAGCGGCCGCGCACTGGCCGTCCCGCCGATGCTGCTGCAGAGCGAGCACGACTCCGCCACGGTCGCTGCGGGCGGCCCTGCCATGGCCGCGGCCATGCGCGGCCGCCTCGTGCGCGTCGCGGGCGGCGACCACGGCCTCGTCGGGCGCGGCGACCGCACCCTCGACCAGGCCGTTCTCAACTATCTCGAAACCGGCCGCATTACGATCACCCACGCCGACCAGGCCCCCATCCCCGTCCCCGACCCGCCCCGAGTCCTGCCCAAGTCGCAGTAGCCGAGTACCTCCGGAATGACCCGTGGAGTGCGCTGAACGCACTCCACGGGTCAATCCGGAGGTACGTGATTCGCCCCACACTCCGCGGGTCGTTCCGGAGATAA
>JABFVX010000298.1 GCA_013362555.1 Mycobacteriaceae bacterium | reverse complement strand
TCTCCACAATGACCCGTGACGTGCGTCTGACGCACGTCACGGGTCATTGTGGAGGGTCTACCCCTGCGGAGTCTTGCCGACCGCCTATCGTGGTGGTAATTACTAACTAAACAGTAGTGATTACTAACCAAACGAGGGCGTGCTGATGGTTGTCGGAGATGTACCGCGCCGGATGGCGCTGGCGGTGTTAGGAACGGCGTTCTTCATCGTCATCCTGGACAGCACCATCGTCTACGTAGCCGTTCCGCCGATTCAGGAGGCGCTCGGCTTCACCCGGTCGGGCGTGCAGTGGGTACTGAGCGCCTATCTGCTCACATTCGGCGGGCTGTTGCTGCTCGGCGGCCGAATGGCCGACTTGCTCGGCAGGCGGCGGACTTTCATGGCAGGCATCGCCCTGTTCACCGTCGCCTCGCTGCTGTGCGGGCTGGCGTGGAGCGCGCAGGCGCTCCTCGCCGCCCGGGTGGCACAGGGGACCGGCGCAGCGATCATGGCGCCGACGGCATTGTCGTTGCTGCTGGCCACCTTCGAGGAGGGGCCGGACCGCAACAAGGCCCTGGGAATCTGGGGCGGCATCGGCGGCGTGGGCGGCACCGCCGGCCTGCTGCTCGGCGGCCCGGTGACCGCCCTGGTCGGCTGGGAATGGGTGTTCTTCGTGAACGTGCCGGTCGGCGTCATGCTGTTGATACTGTGCCGGGTGCTGCCGGAGAGTCGGAACCCCGACCAGCCCAAGGCATTCGACGTCGCCGGTGCGGTGACTGTCACCGCCGCGCTGGTCGTGGTCGTGTACGCGATCACGCAAGCTCCGACGCGGGGATGGATCGATACCCGCACCTGGACTCTATTTCTGTGCGCGGCAGCATTGCTCGGCTGCTTCGTCCTCGTTGAGAAGCGCTCGGCGGCGCCGCTGGTCCCGCTGACCGTGTTCCGGTCCGCACGCTTCGTCGGCGGAAACGTGACGCTGCTGATCGCAGGCATGACGGTCGACGGCATGCTGATTGTGTTGACCTTGTACGCGCAGCACGTCATTGGCGCGTCGGCGCTGCAGTTCGGCCTGATGACTGCCGTGATGACGGTGATGTCGGTCATCGGCTCGATTCTCGGGCAGAACGTCGTCACCCGCAGTGGCGTTCGCCCCGTCGCTGCCGTCGGCATGGCGCTGCTCGGGGCGGGCTGCCTGCTGCTGAGCCAGATCAGCGTGCAGGGCGGGCTGGCTCGCAACGTTGTGTTCGGCCTGCTGGTGTTCGGCGCGGGCCTGGGCGCCGCGTTCGTCGGCGGGCAGATCGCCGCGATGTCCGGCATAGCGGAGGAGCAGTTCGGGCTGGCTGCCGGGATCGCCGATACGTTCTTCACCATTGGCGGAGCCCTCGGACTGGCGGTGCTGACCACGGTCGCCGCCTCGGTCACGGCACAGGCCGACGACACCCCGGGTGCCGTCGCGCTGGTCGACGGCTACCGCACTGCCCTCGCGGTCGGCGTCGGCATCGCCGCGGTCGGCCTGGCCGCCGCGCTGGCACTGCTCGCCGCGCCCCGCGCCGAAGCAGCTTCCCGAGTGCTTGATCAAGCCGATTAGTCGAGCGTGAACAGGGCGGTGAACCGTTCAGCGGCTCGCTTGTCGCCGTGCACCGTCATCTCGCCGGAATCCGTCAGCGCCGACATCGGCTTGTCCCCGGAAACGACGAGATCCAACTCCCGAGGTCCGGATTCGATGACCGCAACCGGGTTCTCGGCGACGCCCCGGCTCAGCTCGAACCGTCCGTCTGCCACCACAGCGCGAAACCGGTCCGCCCCGAATCGCAGTTCATACACCCCGGCAACACCTTCGGCCGCCCGAGCGTCGAAACGGGCACGCAGGGAAAGCATCACGGCGTCAACACTGATCGGCGCGTCCCGCGGCAACTCTGCCGAACGCAGCCCCCACTTCCCCAGCTGGACCAGGACAGGCTCCAGCTCCCGCCCCCACTCCGTCAGCTCGTACACCCGCGAGCCGGCGGGCGGCGCCAACGTGCGGCGCACCAGCACCCGCGCCTGCTCCAACTCCCGCAGGCGCTGAGCCAGGATATTCGCACTCACGCCGGGCAGGCCGACCCGCAAGTCCGCGAACCGCTTCGGCCCGAACAACAGCTCCCGCACGACCAGCAGCGCCCACCGCTCACCAGCCACGTCCAAGGCATGCGCGATCCCACATCCGTCGTTGTACGAGCGCATCCCAGCCATGCCACCGATAATATCCGCCAAACCGACATCCAAAATGACCCGTGACGTGCGCCTAACGCACGTCACGGGTCATTCTGGAGAGGGGTCCAGGCGGTAGTGCAGCTGCAGCGCCGTGAACGCTGCGACCTTGAGGACGTGGTCGGTGCGGAGCACTCCTTCCGGGTCGACGAACACGTGGAACGATTCCCGCAGCGGCACGAGCGCCGCGAACCAGCGACCGCCGGAGCGGGCCAGCACATACGCGCCGTCACCACCGAACTCGCGCCCACCGGATTGCAGCCACAGGGAACCCGCACTGCCCACGGTCGGGCTGAGGAACACCTGAACGTTGCCCTCCTCCAGCGGAAACGACACATGCACGTGCGGCTGCGCGGACCGGGGCAGCATGCCCACCCGATAGAACCCGCCGTAAACGCGCGACCCATCGGACCGCAACGTGCGCAACCACGCGGCGCCGAGCCGCACGCCAGGCCGGTCACCATCGATCACCCGGACCGAGCTGGACATCCCGCGGCTCACGGCCAACGGCTGCACCGGCAGCGCCAACTGACCGACCCGACGCCCGAACAAGCGGGCAACCAGCTCACCGCCGGGCGCGAACAACGGACTCCACTGCGACCACACCTGCATCTCCCACGAGGAAGTGCGCTCGTAGAAGTCACGCACCACAGGATGCAGCTTCGCGGAATCGAAAAGGGGGCCGTCGAGCTCGGCCATGCTGCCCAGGAGGCCGGCACCTCCGCCCGCCCTCCGGACCTGCCCGGCACCCTCGAGCTCGCGCAACCAGTCGTCTCCGCTCGATCCCGGCGCACCTCGGGGCGTATCAAGCCACGCATGCTCGCCGACAAGATCCACCGGACGGCCGAAAACCCGCCAGAACCGCCGCGATGCCAGATCCACACTGCGCCACAACTGCACCCGGAAACGGTAGCGCCGAACCAGTCCCGCCGCCGCCGTCTCCAAGGGCCGCGGCCGACCCGATCAGGTCACGCGAAACGGCAACATCCCCATCTTCTCTAGAGAAGGCGGGGATGTCATCGCTGGTAGAAAGTGCGGCCTAAGGGACTCGAACCCCTACCCTTCTGTTCGGTAGCAGTGGGGCTGGCGGGATCCTGAGGGGTCCCGGAAACGCCCTGTACCTG
>JABFVX010000135.1 GCA_013362555.1 Mycobacteriaceae bacterium | reverse complement strand
GAGCCCCGCGCCCGCGAAACCGCCTGCGGCGCCGGACACGCCGCCGATGGCGGCGCGTGCCCAGTCGATCCGGTCGCGGTCGCCCGCTCGCAGTTGCAGCGCTTGGGCGATCAAGGGGACGCTTGCTCCGAGCCCGCCGCCGACGAGGGTCGACAGCAACAGGATTCGGCCCCGGGAGGTGGCGGCGCCGATCCCGTTGGTGGCGATGACTTCGACCAGCCTGCGCAGGACCTGGCGCCAGGCGGCGGCCCAGCCGGATCGGGTCGCGGCGGCTTTCGCGAGGCCGACCGGGCCGGTAGTGAAA
This sequence comes from Mycobacteriaceae bacterium, assembly GCA_013362555.1. Taxonomy (GTDB): domain Bacteria; phylum Actinomycetota; class Actinomycetes; order Mycobacteriales; family Mycobacteriaceae; genus JABFVX01. The sequence goes on along the minus strand of JABFVX010000135.1, from coordinate 11,986 downwards.
ACCAGGACGGCGTCGGCCGCGAGCTGGGTTGCCATGATCGCGCAGAACCAGTCCCAGGTCCATTGCCCGAGTTCGACTTCGGCCGCGTTGCCGCGGCACTGTTCGCCGACGCTGCGGCAGTACGCGCTTTGATTGCGCATGTCCTGCACGACGGCCTGATGCTGACGTGCCAAGGCCAGGGCGGTGACACCCGCTGCGGACGCCATGCGTTGGCCGCCGGTCTCCCACTGGTCGGCCAAGCTCCCCCACCACCGGGCCGCGGCCTCCCAGGCGTCGGCCAACCGCCGCTGTGCCGACGGGTCGCCATCCACGCGGGCGCCCAACACCTTTTCGAACTGCGCCTCGAGTGAACTCGGTACTGCCATGCAGCAAAGCCCTTTCCGGACTTCGGACTCACACGCCCGAAGTCGGAGCTCAGTGTCGGGCACCGCAGGTGCCCACCCCAAACATTCCCAAGTGCGGGAAGTTCCGGCCCGCGGCTGATGCCCCCTCTCCAGGCCAGGACCGGGGTGAATCGGGGGGTGTTGGTCGGCGTCGCTGTCTCGGTCGCCGCTGGGGCGGGGCAGGGCGGCGCGAGCGCAGCGTCCACAGGGCGATCGGCGCGCAGACCGCGACGATAGCGGCGGCGATCACCAACGCGAAGCGGTAGCCAACGAGGAAGGCGTGCAGCGGCGTCCCGTCGTGGACAGCGGCAGAGCGGGTGGTGAGGATGGCGCCGATGACGGTCACGCCGAGCAGGCCGGAAAGCTCGCGGCCGGTGTTCACCACCGCGGAGTCGCGCGGGCGTTGCGTGAACGACACAACCACCGCACCAAGGATCGCCGCCGCGTCGAAACCGACCGACGCCGACCCGAAACAACCCGCCAACGCCAGATCGCCGAAACATCGAGATCCAGCCCCTCCCACAGCATCCGTTGCCACTGAGCGCAACTAGTGGCTCGACAGTCGCTCGGTCGAACCGGCGGCAAGCGCGGCAGCGACGTGGTCCACCCCGACACGCACGGTTTGGCCGTAGCCATCGTCGGCCAAGACGCCGAGCCGTCGCCGTGCCTCGTCCAAGTGCCGCGTCGCCGCGACGAACGAGCCGAGCCGCCGGTAGTTGTCGGCCAGATTGAGGTGTAGCGACGGATAGAACCCAGCCACGCTCAGCGACGCGTGGTGGGCCTTGACCCGGTCGTCGGTCAATGTGTCAGCCGCGTCCAGCGCCCGAATATCCCAGGTCAATGCCTCGGCGGCGTCGTCACACAGATCAGCCAGGTAATGGCCGATCGTGCAGCGATGCAGCGGATCACCAGCCGCGCCGACGCGATCCCACAACGCGACCAGCCGGTCGCGGCCTTCGGCCGCGTCGCGGCCCGCGATGCCCATCGCCTCACCGATCGCCGCCATCGTCTCGTCCACCCCGGCGTTCTCCAAGGAATCTGTCATGGGCAACGACCGTAACCATGACCACCGACAGCCCCGCTAAAGCTCCAAGGCAGAGAGACGAGCACCATACGGCGCTACGCATAGAGGTTGAAGGGAATTCCCAGCCGCGTCGCGTACGACTCGATCACCAGATAGATGGTGAGCACTTTGACCAGCAGCAGTTCGTCCATCGAAGCCTTTCCGGGTTTGTCCGACTCTGGGCAGTCTGCGTGGCATCCGTGACCTGTGCATCGGTACGACGCAGATATGGGTTGACGACCAGCGCCCGCACCCCGCAACAGCACCAACACCTGGATGACGGGGTGTGGTCATGCAGTGAGTGCTGGTGTGTCCTCCTGTTCGGTGGGGTCGGCGTGGCCGCGGGAGCGGGCCAGGACGTCGAGGCCGCGGCGCGGCGGCGCGGCCGACCAGCGCGGAGGTGACGCTGTGGCGCTGCGCGTGAGTGAATGGCCCACCACTGCAGTTACGCGGTCGCGGCATCGAGTTGTCCGCGCAGAGGTCCGAGTCGGCAGTGCTGAGCAGCAGCGTTGCACGGACCGGGATCGGGTCATCCGGCTATTCGCGTGGCAGCCGAGAGGGTTCGAATGGCGCCGCCGCCGTTGCGGGCGTCCACGACGCACACCACCTCGCCCTTGACGTCCGCGGTCAGCCGCAGCACCGTCGAGGTGGCGTCGGGTATCGGCGTCAACACCGGATAAGGGCCGACGTAACTGCGCACAGCCCAACTGATCCGCTCGTCAAGGGGACGCTGTCCGCGCCGCCGATCCCACGTCGGTCCCGCGCAGCGCAGTGACTGCCCCGCCGCCGCAACCACTGGACGGGACAGCGGATACGGCGCGCGCTCGTGCAGTGGGCCGAGGATCCACTGCCGGAACGACGCCACGTCGCCGAACGCGACCGGAGCCGGTTCGCCGCAGGCCTTTCCCGCGGTCTCGCCGCCGAAGCTGAACACGCCCGCCAGCGCGGGCCTGCCCGCCACGGACACGACCGCGGGACTGCCGGAGTCACGCCAGCACCCGGTCACCGGCGGCGCGGACAGCGAGCGCGCACACACCACGGACGCCTCGTCGACGATCGCCGGGGTGGCAGCGGCGCAGTCGCGATGCGCCAGCACCGCCAACTCGCCCCGGTTCAACACGTCGTTGCGGTAGTCGGGATCACCGGGCGGGACGTTCTTCCCGGTCAAGCCGTGGGCGAAGAAGGACATCGGCGTGCCCGCCGCCGGCCGGGAGCGGGCCACCGGCAGATACGGAACCTCGGTCACCGGCCGGTCCAGCAGGATCACCGCGAGGTCGTAGCGCGCGCTGCCGGTGTCGTCGGACTCGGGCGCGAGCGGCGACCGCAAAATCCGGTAGCCGGGGAGCGAGGCGACCGAGCGGGCCGCGCGGACCACTCCAAGCTCGGCCGACAGCACCCGCGCGTTCAGGTGAATCCGCAGCCTGCTCGGATCCGTCCCGTCGAGGCAGTGCGCGGCCGTGACGACCCGGTCGGGGGTCACCAACGCACCGCCGCAGACGGCGTCGTCGACCAGGCGGCCGTCGCCGAGCGGGTCGAGGGTGGCGACCCACGGTGCGGCCGCGCTGTCGGTGACCGGGCGGCCGTTGGTCATTGCCTGCACCGGCGCCGCGAGAACGCTCGCCGCGGACACCGCGGCCGCGAGCGCCGCGAATCGAAGAATCACCGAAATCCCCTCCAGTTCTGCTGTCTACGGGCCGGACGGTACTCCATGCTCCACCGAACCGGCGTCCGCGGACTACTTGCTGACCTGGCAATCGCTGCTCGGGCAGGTGTGGATGCGGTTGCACTGGCTGGTATCCCAGGCCACGGCTGGGTCAACACCAGCGCCGCCCACCGGCTCTACGGTCAATGGGTCGACACCTACGTCGCCACCACCGACCCCGAAACCATGGAACAAGCGAGGAAGCCTTGCGAGCATCCCTCGACCTCTAACCCCGCGCCCCTAAACGGCGGCGTGGCAGCGTATTGGGCCGCTCGCGGATCAGGTCACTACACCGTGCTTGGCGAACATCCTTTGAAAGAAGTGCGTGAGCATGGGGGTGGGCTTGCGGTCGTCGAGCAGTTCGGCCGCGCCGAATCGATAAGCGGTGTAGCCACGTAGCTGGAGGTCGCGGTCGAGTGCTGTGTTGACTGCGTAGCGGCTCGGTGAGGGGTCGCCTGCGTTGTCGGTGTAATGGGTTGAGCCGTCGACCTCGAGCACGATGCGGTGATAGTTGGGGGCCAGGAGCAGGAAGTCCATTCGCAGGCCGGAGTGGACATCGCACTGCCCTGATCCTGCCTGAAAGATCCAGCAGTGACCTACAATTCGCGTCTGTCATCGGTAGTCTGAGCGCGTGGGCTACGAGGACATCATGGCTGCTGCGGTGCCAGCAATTGGCTTCGCGACGTCTCTACTATTCGCAACCCGCAGTCTCAACCCTCTGTTCGAGAAGATCCGCCGCCGTACAGGCCGCAACCAACACGTTTACCCGCTGCCAGCCCGCCCTATCAGTGATCTCAACGCCGATCGGCCCGACGATGCCGCCGAAATTCTTCGGCACTACGTCATCGATCGGCGAGCAGCGCACAATGACAGGCCGGCCGGATGACAGCGGCGGTACGCGCGGTCTCGCGCCAGAGCAGGATCAACGCAGGCATCGGGGGAGTCAGCAGTGGTGCAGGCTTGATCGGGATCGGTCACGCCCTCGGTGACCACACCATCCCAGGGCAACTGCTGATCTGGATCTCGCCGCTCGGCACAGTGACGCTCGGCGCCGCTGTAACACAGTTGGAACTAGCGTCGGAGTGGCTTCGAGAAGGATCCCAAGCGTGGAGGGCGCGCCGGACACTGGTGCGGCAACTGCGGAGCCCTCACACCACTGACGAGCACAAAGAACGCATTCGGAAGCTGCTCGAGCAGGCTGACTATGCGATCGCTCGTGAACAAGTAGCGCGGCTCAGTCCCTCAGCACCCCGGCGCGGGTCGTCCCGCGAGACCGCCACGGCACAGACGACGAGCCCGGCTAAATAGCCTGGTCAGGGCAAGCAACGGACCGAAGTCAACTTCGGGTAGCAATAAGCCGTCGGCGGAGAGCGTTGCTGCCGTCTGTGACCTGTCACCTGGCCGTGCAGCAGTTCGTCTACATCACGCACACGTGCCTATGTCGAGTCGGTTGATGCGCGTAACCCGTGGAGTGCCAAGGTGATCAAGCGATCTGCCTGGTCGGGACCGACGTGCTCACGTGTCCAGGCCGCCGCGTTGATCAGCGTGAACAGATCGGCGGCGGTGGCGTCGGGCCCGAGCGCCGCCGCCCGCCCGGCGCGGTCGATGAGTTCCTCGCCGATGCCGTTCATCCGCAGGCAGGATGCGTGCAGTTCGCTGCCGTCGTCGTCCAGGCTGTGCACCAGCACCTCGGCCAGGCCCCGATACGCGGCAGCGTGCTGGACCACCGCACGCACCCACTCGGCCACAATGTCGGCTGTGACCGGTCCGCCGAGCAGTCGGTCACCGCGCTCGAACAGGTCCTCGTTGCGCTCGGCCAGCAGTGCGGCGATGAGGGCCCGGCGCGTCGGGAAGTGGCCGTACAGTGTGCCGACACCCACACCGGCCCGCCGCGCCACATGCTCCAGCGGCGCGTGGGCACCACCCGCGCCGAAGACCTCATCGGCGGCGGCGAGCAGCCGTTCCCTGTTGCGGCGGGCATCCGCGCGTGGACGGCGGGCCCGGGATGCGGTTTCCTCCATCACAATCCTTCTAAGTCGAGGCACCCTCGAGATATATTTCGAGGGTGCCTCGATTTTAGAAGGAGTAGACGATGATCCTGGTCACGGGTGCTACCGGTTCGATCGGCCGCTATCTGGTGGACCGGCTGAGGCAGCAGACCACACCATTCCGGGCGCTGGTGCGCGATCCCGACCGCGGGCGTGAACTGGACTGCGACTTGGTGGTGGGTGATTTCGACGATCCGGACTCGATCGCGGCCGCGCTGTCCGGTGTCGAGCGGGTATTCCTGTGTTCACCGGGGGCGCAACCTGTCCCCGAACCGCAGCCGATGGTTGATCAGCAGACCACCGTGATCGACGCGGCAGTACGGGCGGGAGTGCAGCGCGTTGTGAAGGTCTCGGTCTGGGGTGCGCGGCGGGGCGGTCTGCTGGCCGAGGGTGCGCACGCCGAGATCGAGGCGCGGCTCGAGGCGTCGGGGCTGGACTGGTCGATCCTGCAGCCGAGCGGGTTCATGCAGAATTTCCTCACTGGCGCAGGCGCATTCACCAGTAGTGGTGATCTCCTCGGCGCCTACGGACAGGCTCGCGTGTCCTATATCGACTGCGCCGACATCGCCGCCTGCGCTGCGGTCCTGCTGACCAGCGATCTCGGCAGCCGACAGCGGTTCGTGCTGACCGGTCCCGAGACACTCACCCACACCGAAATCGCCGCCCGCCTGTCCGAGGCACTCGGCCGGACCGTGTCCTATATCGACCGGTCCCCAGCGGATTTCGCCGACAATCTCACAGTCCAAGGACTGCCCGCCCAGTTCGCCACCGACGTGGCCACGCTGTATGCCGACGTCGCGGGCGGATCTCTCGCCGAGACCACCTCGACCGTCAGCGATCTCACGGGCCGTCCGGCCACGACCTTCGCCGAGTTCCTGGACCGCGAGTGGGATCTGTTGCGGCGATGGCCACCACGGCACTACGTATGAGCCCGGTGCAGGTCGATGCCACGCCTGGATTGCATCAACAACCCAGCAGTAGCACGGCGCATCGTGTCGAACGGACTCCCGCACTACATCCAGCGGAGGAGGTGGAAGTTCTTCAGCGTTGTCTTGGGGTAGTCGATCTTGACGGGACGGCCGCCTGTGGCCGCGACGTAGTAGAGGTCCGAGTGCTGGTAGGTGAAGGCCACCCGGGAACTGTCGGGGGCGGCGACCGGATCACTCACCTCGGCGACGTTGTCCGATGGCAACAGCGTGGTCTGGTCGCCCTTGCCGCAGTACGGGTCGTCGGTGGTGACTCGGATCAGCTGCGCCCCGCTCGCCTCGACATACGTCGATGGCGACAGCCAGGCCGCGTGCAGCAGCCCAAGGCAGTTGGCGTCCTTGTCCTTCTCGCGGCCCATCGTGCCGTCGATGGCGATGGAGCCGTCGTTGTAGCGCCACGCCCGCCCGAGCGCGTGCGGGCCGTTCGTGCCGATCATTACGGCTCCGGAGGTGGCGCCCGCGGCAAGCCGGTAGATGTTGTGTAGCAGGTCGTCGTTGATTCGCTCGTAGTAGAAATCGCCGTTGCGGCCGAACCCGATCGCGTTGAATCCGTGCGGCTCGCCGAACGGATCCGGCTTCTCCTGCGGGTTCACGTCGGTGAACCGGCCATCGACGTCCACCCAGCCCGCGTGCCGCATCCCGCCGACCATCTTGGTGATCGCCACCCGGTCCAGGTTCGGCGCCAGTGCCAGTTCGATGTTGAGCTCGCCCTGCCAGCCGTCGACGTTGAACTCGCGCACGGCGCGGAACTCGCCGGTGTCCGGGTTGAGGAAGCCGATGGTCTGCCGGGTCGCGATGCCGTTGCGCTCCCCGCTGGGATAGGACACCAGGATTCCGGTGCGCAAATTCGGCGCGTAGCTCATCGTGCTCGTTGGCGACGTCGACCTGCCGGCGGTCCCGGCCGCACGCGACGGTTCGAAGTCGATGATGCGGGCCGACCGCGGCGGTCCCGGCTGGGCGAGCGCCAGCACCACCACCATGAGCACCGCGACTACGGCGATGGCAACGACGGCCGCGGCGACCGGGTGCGCTCGCGCACTCTGCACCGCCTTGGTGACCGTCTTGTTCTTGAACGTCACCGAGCCGCCCGCGGTGACCGGCGCGGTCACAAGGTTGCCGACCGCGCCGCCGTGGCTCACCGCCACAGTGGACGGCGAAACCTGAGTGGTCTGCTCGACTGTCCGGGCGTCGCGCAACGCGGCGGAGAAGGCCGGGTCGGCGCTCGCGGCCTGCTCCAGGACCCGCACCGCAGCCGCTTGTACATTTTCGGCGGCCTGGCCAGTTTGCTCGGCCTCTGCGACCAGCTCGCGGATGACCGGGTCCGCGCCCAGCTTGGCCGCGACCGCGGCCCACACACGCTCGGCCGCGGCGTCGAGCGCGGCATCGGTGAGCCCGTCGACCGTCCGGCCAACCCGGCGCGCCTTGCCGGCCGCCCAGGCGATCAGGAATCCGACGACTATGTCCATGCTTGCCTATCGGCCCGAAACACACTGCAGTGACACTCAATTGGCGTGTCGGACCGGCGTGTCTCGGGGAAGGGGGCTGTACGCCGCCGGTCGGTGGGGGCACAGGCCGCTGAGGCTGCTGCTCGGCGCGTCGAGGAACGTCGTCAGCGGCAAGCGATCCACGCTCCCGCCCTGTGCGAGGCCGGTCGCGTTAGTGGCTATGAGCGTGCGTCTGGCCGCCAAGATCCGGGCGTCGTTGGCCTACTGCAGACCGCTTCTGTCGATGAGTGAACTGCAACGTGTACGCGGGATAGGTTGCAGGTCAGCCGAACTCGCCCGCAGGGCTTCCGCAGTCGCGGTTCCGGGTCCACCACGCGCGTCCGCTCGCGCCAGGGACGGTCCGGGTCGCCCAGGTGGTGGTGGTGCAACGGTGCACACGACTAGCCCGAGAGCAGCGCTGTCCGCCGCCCGGAAAGGAGTGGAGTCGGGCCACATACTTCGGTTGGATGACTACCTGCGGCCGCCGCGTGGCCTGCGAACATGAATGATTGAGGAGTGGACGATGCCGATCGCCACGTTGCGAGGCGTGACTCTGGACTGCGCCGATCCCCGGGCTCTGGCCCGGTTCTACCGAGAGCTGACGGGCATGCAGCTCGGCTATGCCGCTGACGAGTTTGTCGCCTTGACCGATGGTTCGGGCTGCGACCTGGGTTTCCAACGGGTCGACCGATACCGGGCCCCGCAGTGGCCCGGTCAGGACGTGCCGCAGCAATCGCATTTGGACCTTCGGGTCGAGGACCTCGACGCTGCGGAGAAGTCGGCGTTGGGGCTCGGCGCGGTCAGGCCGGACCAGCAGCCAGGCGGCGATCGATGGAGGGTGCTGCTGGATCCGGCCGGCCACCCGTTCTGCCTGGTCGCCGACTGACCGCTGGACCCAACCTGATGGATGCAGATCCGCTGCGGGGTGATGGCGTTGCGCGCCACTGACTGTCGGCCTGGTGGTCGTGAGGCACAGCGGATCTGCATCGCTGATGCGGACCTTCGTGCCGTCTTCCCGAAAGTCGTTGCGGCGCACCTTCCCGAACGGCAGTGCTCCGTTGTGAAGCCCTTGAAACATCTCTGCCGGCGAACTTCCCGGCGCGCGACTGTCGGACGAGCGTGCCGCGACTGTGGCGCTGCTCCGAGATTCACTCAACGCGAACGCAACTCATCCCAGCCGTCCCGCATCCCTGCACGGCCCCGGACGCATCATGCCGCCCTCGATGGCTCGGTGAGCCGCAGTGCACCTGTGCGGGGCTCCGGAGGAGGCGCCTTGCGCCAATTGCTGATCCTGGGTGGATTCGGCCGCTTGTCGCGGGGGCTTGGCCGACCTTACCTTTGTAATGTCTGTGTCGTCGTTGCGGTGAGGTTCAGTGGGCCTGCGATTGCCGGAGGGACTGCCGCCGATTGTGCTCGAGCTGGCAGTCGGGCATTTCCCGATCGGCGACGAGACGCTGCTGCGGGTGCTGGCCGCGGAGTGGCGCAAGAAGGCGAAGCGGCTGCGGGCCATGGCCGACACCGTTGATGCCGCCGCGTCGGGCGGGACCGGCTCCGGGCGGTTCGACGAGTCCATCAGGTCCGAGGCTTCGGCCCGCGCCCAGGAGCTGCGCGACCGAGCCGCTACGTTTGACAGCCTCGCAGCGCAACTGGACGGCTTCGCCGACACGATCGAACTCATGAAGCTCCAGGTCTCGGTGATGGCGGTCGTCCTAACCGCACAGCTGGTGGTGGACTTCATGATGGCCGGCGGGCCCGGCACCATCAAGGCCGCGGCCCACCGGGCCCGCACGAAAGTAGCGATGGCGGAGGCTGGGACGCAGGGCACCGCGCGGATCGCCGCACGCGCGGCAGCGAATCGAGCGGCGCGGCAAGCCATTCCGAGCCCGCGCAAGCTCTTGGTGATGGGCGCGGGTATGGGTGTCGCATTCGGGGGCGGGGCACCGTTGGTGGCGCAGGCGATCCAGAAGAACGTGCTGAACCACACCGCGGACAAGGGATATGACTGGCGCTCGGCCGGGGAGGGCGCCCTGGCCGGTCTGGCTGGTGGCCTGGTCGGAGTTGAGGTGGTGCGCCGCGCCGCGCCGCGGCTCGGCGGCTTCGTCAACCGCGCGGCGACCTCTATGTCGATTCGGAATCCACTGGGCGTCCGAGCGTTAGGCACGGCAAGCGCGATGCTGCTCGGCGGTGTTTCCGGCGCGGCTGGCGGGATCCTCGGCACGGCCGTCCTGGTGCCCATCCCTGGCACCCAGCTCACTGCCAAGGACTGGCATATGGGTGTGACGACCGGGTTCTTCGGTGGCGCTCTCGGCGCGGGCGGCTCGGCGATGGCTGGGCTGATGGGCCCGCACACCCCGCCGGGTGCGACGGCTCCGGTTCCGGTCGGCGCGCCGAGTAGCGGCCCACGCCCGCCTGCAGTGCACGCACGGCCCGGGGTGCGCGACCCATTCGGCGGGCACCTGTTGCGCCTGACCCCAGAGCAGCAGGAGGTCCTGCGGCGGGGCGGCGTACGGCAGCCGGACCCCGTCGTGCCGCCCGCGCGGATGCCCGCAGCGTTGGCCGAGCCGGCACCGCTGGGGGTCGTGCCCGGTGGCCGGCATCCGATTGTCGCCGAGAGCCTGCGGTCCACACCCCAGGCCGCGGTCACGACCCAGGGTGCGGCAGTCCGAGCTGCTGCGGCCGCCCCGAGCCATGCTGAACCCGCCGGCGCGACGACCTTGAGGGGGGCGGGCACAACGGCCGGCGGGCATCCGGCGCCCGGAGCGCCGCCGAAGGTGGACAGCGGTGCGCCCTCTGGGATTCCGCCGAAACTTGACCTCACCGGCTCCGGCGGTGGCCACGGCCCTGCTGGACGCGGCGCAGGCGACCCGCCGGAGTCGCCCGGCCAGTTCAGCTCTGGTGACCACGAGCCCGGAATCGACGCCGACGCACCGATCGATGGTGGCGATATCGCCGACAACACCTCGAACGACGCGGGCGGCAGCGGCGACGGCGACGGGTTTCCTCCGATGGACCGCTACGACGGGTTCGACGACAGTCGTTGGCCGCCTGACCGGACTCTCACCGATGCGGAGGCCATTGCCGCGGCCGATGCCTGGGACGCGCGACCCGTCGCCGCTGAAGACCCGGGTCGGGTGGTGGCGCACGCCCGAACGCAGGCGCAGCGGGTCGAGTCCTGGTGGTACTCGCTCGGTAGTGGGCCGGAGCCGAGCCCCGCTCAGATCGGCTTGATGTGGGGCGCCCACAACCTGGTCGGCAACCTGGAGGGCATCCCGCCCGCGGTCCGCGACACTGCCAACCGGATTGCCGTGCGCCGGGCGGTCACCGCCGAGTGGAGTTCGCCGGGGATGCACCTGCACCAACTGCTCGAACACAAGGACTTGGTCGACACTGCGGACGGGCAGATGGCGGGGCAGGGCGGTGAGCTGAAACAGGCGCATTTGCTGACCTTCGTCGGGCACCCACAGCCGGACTACTACCCGCCGTTGATGGTCGAGATCGCCTACGGTGACATCGCCACCGCTGACCGGGTGGGCGTGCACGCGATGTCCTCGGTGTCCGGCGCCGAAGCCATCGCCAGACGAATGCCGGACGTGTTCGGCCACTTCGACCAGGCCAATGCCGGATCCGAGTCGGTGGCCCTGGTGGTCCGCAACCACAGTGAGACATTGCCCATACCCGGGGTTGCGCCGGAGCGGGAAACGTCACGCCTGCTCGATGAACGGGCAGGCATTTCCCTGTTGAACGCGTTGGCAGCGCGGCACGCGGGCACCGGCGAGGTGCATGTGGTCGCGTACTCGAGCATGTCCGACGCGGTGGGATGGGCGAGTCGGTTCGGAAGTTTGGGCGAGGCGGGCGTGGTCCGGATATCGTTCCCGCACGTCATGCCGGCCGGCCTGTTGGAGCATGCGGCGCAGCTGGGGGTCGATCAGGTCTTCGCCGATCCGAACACTCGCACAGATCACGTCGCGGCGGCGATGGATACGGATTTCGGCGCCGGCATGGTCGCCGAACTGTCGCCGAGCACCCTAGCCGACATCACGCTCGGCAGGCTCGACCGCGTGCCAGTCCAGCTGTCCGAGCAGATGCTGCTGGACCGGGTACAGGATCGTCTCGACACCGGGCGGTTGTCTCGCTTTTTACGCACGCTCGACCTCGCCGGGGCACCCCCCGATCGCTTCGGCGCCGGCGCCGCGGCCATGCGGACCGCACGGACGTGTGATATGGCGCGAGAGATGGGCCTGTCCGACGCCCGCATCCGGCAACTGCTGGTCGAAGGGACATTGGGGCCTGGCGCCGCAGAGGTGCCGGGGGTGCCGTGGC
>JABFVX010000181.1 GCA_013362555.1 Mycobacteriaceae bacterium | reverse complement strand
AATCACCGAAACTTCACATGCGCCATCGACAACGCGTTCGGCGTGGCGCTGGCTCCGGGCGGCGGCGGCATTCCGCTGGGCGACATCGACCAGGACGAACTGCTGAGAAGCGTCACAAACGTGCTCAGGACCAGACTGCGCGCGCTCATTCAGACGGCGGCATTCAACAATATCGGCAGGTCCGCACAACAGCTGACTTTCCACACCAATGAACTGGTCAACCGCCACACCAACAACAGCGTCCGAATCAATACCACCACGATCGATCACGGCGCGACCGCCAATTTCGCGAACAACGTGACGACAACGGGTTTCATCGTCTTCCGGAACTTCGCGGGGACCGAGACCTACTACCGCAATTACGACATCCGCGAGACCGCGGACGCCGCCGCCGACGAACGCCTGAAAGTCCTGGAGAACCCAGTGAAACTCGAAGGCTCAGTAACCCAGAACTACAACATCGCCCTCCTGTAACACCAACACCGTCCAGAATGACCCACGACGTGCGCCGAACGCACGCCACGGGTCATTCTGGAGGTTTGGAGCAGCCGATCCAGCTTAACGTTGCTATAGCAACGATAGTTCCGGAAGGCGTCCATCCACTCTCGGCTCCAGTGCGCTATCATTGTTATGACAACCCTAAGCTTGTCATGAGCGAAGAATCCCAGCGCAACCAGGGCTAACAGTGCCATGGCAACGATTGGAGGAGGATGAGCAGGCCGTCGCCTCGTCGTAGCTCGCGCCGCGAAGTAGGTTCGCTCGCGGATTTCGGCGCATTTACTGCGGCGCGGCGCCGCACACTGGATCTCACCCAGCGCGACCTGGCCGACCTCGCCGACGTCGGCATCTCATCGGTGCGCACCCTCGAGGCGGGCCATACGTCGCTGACGCTGGCAGTGACCTTGCGCATCATGGACGCACTCGGACTGACACTGGTTGCGATACCCCCGGTGGATGCCAGAGCCCTGACCAACGCCGCCGGGCTTCGCGCTACGGGAACCCACCCCTGATGACTTCTCTCGATCCCACCCGATTGCGGCACGTCGATACAGCCGACGTCTACAAAGCGGGCCGCCCTGCCGGCCACCTGCGCCGTGACCGAGACGACGTGCTGTTCATCTACGCCGAGTCCTTTCTCGACGACCCGACGACTGCGCCGGTTGCGTTCTCCCTGCCGAAGGCAACCGCCGCTTTTCGATCGACAGGAGGATCGGTCCCGACATTCTTCGCAGGGCTACTTCCAGAGGGCCTGCGGCTGACCGCCATCACCTCTGCCGCCCGCACCAGCGAGGACGACCATTTCAGCATCCTATTGGCCGTTGGCTCAGACACCATCGGCGACGTCCAGGTAGTGCCGGCAGGCACCGTCCTCACCGATCCTCCTCCCCTGTTGGACAAGACGGACACCACGGACGTCGACTTCGACGCGCTGTTCGCCCGCGCGACCTCGACCCACGCCGACGACCTCGACAGAACCGCATTGCCAGGCGTCCAAGTCAAAGTGTCGGCCCAGATGATCTCGACTCCGATAGCCGGTGCGGATGGGCCATCGATCCTCAAACTCAATCCACCCGACTATCCGTTCCTCGTGGAGAACGAGAACTTCTTTCTGGATATGGCCCACGCCTGTGGCATCCGGGTTCCTGATCACCACATGGCCACCGATCGCAACGGCCGCACCGCGCTGTTCGTCGACAGGTTCGATCGCGTCATCGAGCGTGGCCGAACCCGCCGTCTGGCCCAAGAGGATGCCTGCCAGGTCCTCGATCGGTACCCGTCCGCCAAGTACCGAATCTCGCTGCAGGAAGCCGTCAGCGGCCTCGCCGCGGCCGTCACCGAGGGCCGCGGCTCTCGGCCTGCAGCTACTCTGCAGATGCTCGAGATTGCCGCATTCAGCTACCTGATCGGAAACGGCGACCTCCACGGCAAGAACCTGTCCATCCGACAGAACTCGGACGGAACCTGGGAGGCAACCCCCGCATACGACCTGCTCTGCACCCAGCCGTATCTCAGCTGGCGTGATCCGATGGCACTACCGCTATACGGACGAGACGGCAAGCTCGGACACCGATGGTGGGCCGAAGCGGCTGTCCGTCTCGGGGTCGGGCAGCGGGCAATCAACCGCAGCCTGGAACGGATCACGGATGCCGCAGAGCCATGGATCGATCGAGTGTCCACAATCGGCTTCGACGACAAGACCACAAGTCACATGGTCACCATGATCGCGGAGCGACGCAAAGAACTCCGTGAGGCAGCGCCGAGAACGCTGAAACACTGAGGACCTAACCTTCGGCTGCCAACTGTCCGCAAGCCCCATTTGACAAGAGCTCTCTGAGCAGCTGATTCATGATCGAAATCTTCCAGTAGAGCATGTAGCACATGCGCTACGCTGGAACCCATGGAGAGTATCGGCCTGCGGGAACTGCGGCAAAACGCTTCCGAGCTTGTCCGCCGAGTCGAATCCGGCGAAGAGCTGACCATCACCGTCGCCGGGCGCCCTAGCGCCCGACTCGTGCCGCTGGCCCCCGCAAGCACCGCACCGAGAACATGGCGAAACTACGAGCAGATCGCAGATCTATGGTCCGGCGCCAGCGACAGTGAATGGGAAGCCGACCGCGATCGCATCGATCAGAAACTCCGCGATCCGTGGGCTCAATGACCGCCGAACCCGAACTCAGGGCCGTCCTCGACACCAGCGTCGTGATCGCCGACAACGTCATCCCGCTTCCTGGCATCCTGACCATCAGCGCCGCCACTCTCGCAGAACTGCATTTCGGCGTTCTCGTCGCCCGCACTGACACCACACGTGCGGAAAGACTGCGCCGACTCTCGATTCTGCAACGTCAATTCGATGCCCTCCCCATCGACGAAGCAGTCGCGGCAAGCTACGGACAGCTCGCCGCAGCAGTCGGGAACATTGGCCGACAACCTCGCGCCCGAACAATGGATCTCATCATTGCGGCCACGGCCCACGCACATTCGGCGATCCTGTACACCCGCAACCCAAAAGGCTTCATCGGGCTCGAAGACCTCGTCGAAGTTCACTCCGTGTAGCCGCCTGCTACACATCCGGCTCAATCACCGTCGAAGGTCTCGGCGACGGCTTCGCAGCTCGTGGCGGCCGGTCGCAACGCGACAAACCCCGACACGGCAACGATATCCAAGGCACGCTGTGGGTATCCGGCAAGCAACCTGTCGCAAGGCTGCTTCGGGTGGGTTCATGCGAACCCGGCCGCAGATCGGCCCGCCCGTTGCCTGTCGCCGGCGCTATCCCTCGGCAGCGAGCTGACCGCAAGCGGCGGCGATCTCCTGGCCTCGGGTGTCGCGGACGGTGCAAGGAACACCCTGCTCGCTCACGCGGCGAACGATCTCACGCTCAAAAGGTTTCGGCGCGGCGTCCATTTACTGCCCGGGGTGGGTTTGAGCGGGATGACGTTGACGTGCACGCGGGAGCCGAGGGCTTTGTGCAGCTTCTTGCCGAGCATGTCCGCGCGCCACGGCTGGTCGTTGACGTCACGAATCAGCGCGCACTCGATCGACACTCGGCGGCCGGATTGTCGGCGTAGTAGCGGGCGGCGTCCAATACTTCGGCGACCGGCCAGCGGTTGTTGACCGGGACCAGGGTGTCGCGGAGTTCGTCGTCGGGGTGTGCAGGGAGACCGCGAGGGTGACCGAGAGGTCTTCGTCGGCGAGTTTGCGGATGGCCGGAGCCAGGCCGACGGTGGAGACAACCACGTTCCACTGCGAGATTCCGATCCCGTCCGGCATCGGAGACGTGATGCGCCGCACCGCCGCCATCACCCGCTTGTAGTTCGTCAGCGGTTCACCCATGCCCCCGTTTTACAAACGCCCTGACAGGCAGGATCGCTGCTCAACAGCCTTCGAGCGCGTAGGCTTGCACGATGGCCGACAGATAAGACGAGGAGCAGGCAATGCCGGACAGGAAGTACAGCAAGCCTGTCGTGATCCCAGAAAATCTGCGGCTACTCGAGGGGCCCACCAGCGGGATCGTGCACCTTCCCAGTCACCTCGATTGGTCCGGTAATGCCGACTACGATCTGGAGCGTCCGGGTCGGATCGTCGATCTCTACCGCGCGGTCATCAACGAGGCCATGAGTCCGAGCGACCTCCACGCCTATCTCAATCAAGCGGTCCTCAAACAACTTTGGTCATACATCTGGCTTCCCGTGGCAACCAGGCGCGCTTGGGAAATTCGCTTCCCTGAACTTGCTGAACTCAGCCGCCTGGCATCGGCGTAGTCGCGTGGAACCACGTCATCGTCGACTCACGGAAATCGCTCTGTCCGTCGCGGGTGAGCACGGGTTCGCGCTGGCCGGCGGCTACGCGATCCGAGCCCACGGCATGGGCAGCCGGCCGAGCGGCGACGTCGACCTCTTCACGGATTGGCATCGAAGAGCCGACTTCCCCGGTGCGGTCAAAGCCGTAATCACTGCTCTCGAACAGCATGAATACACCGTAACCGCAGCGATGACCAGCGAAACCTTCGCACGTCTGCTGGTTCTTTCCACGACAGAGCCCCACCACGAGCCCGATAAACTCGAGATGTCGGCTGACTGGCGAGCCCACCCTCCGGTCGTACTCGACATCGGGCCAGTCCTTCACCCCGATGACGCCGTCGCCAACAAAATGTGTGCACTCTTCGGGCGGGCACTACCCCGCGATTTCCTCGACATCGACGCCGCGATCACCAGCGGCCGATACGACCACCATCAACTGCTCAACTTGGCCAAAACCGCCGACAGCGGTTTCAACAAGAGCCTCTTCGCCGACGCACTCGGTGCACTCACCCAGATCACCGACGACGCTTTCGCGGAATACGATATTCCACCAGACATCACCATAGCCATGCGCCGCCGATTCGCCGACTGGCGGCGGGAACTTCAAGCCTCATGAGTCCATCCACCCGCGACCCGCGACCGACGGCGAGTACAGCGAAACCACATGCGGCCGCGATGGCCACCCGACCGTCGAGGAAATCCGCGAGTTCCTCCGTATTGCAGTCCTGACCGTCTATGAGGCCGAGTACGAGCTCATCAGCGCCGACATCCACGAACGAACAATAGTATCCAGAATCTGCCACCAAGCCAACATGATCGAACACCCGAACAACGAACTGCACGTCGATGCAGAGTACAACCGGCAAGGCCATGACGGTGCGGGCGACTGCATGATCGCGATGGGCGTAACCTCCGGAAGCGAGTTAACCGCAGGACGCCGCGATCTCCCGACACCGGTTTCACTGGACCTTCAAGCCGCCAGATTGCTCCACTGGACATCGTCCCCGGTAACGAGCATCTGACCCCGCGATTCGGTCCGGGACCGACTTCAGGGGTCAGGTCACAATGCCAGTCCCGTTGTCACGTGCCCACAGAACCAGGTTCGCCGCGATCCGGTCGAGGGGCACCGCTCCCGCGCCGACGGCAGCGGTGACACGCAGCATCGCATCGTTTTGCGCTGCGTAGACGAGCTTCTCGGCGAGTGGGGCTAGAAACGCTTCCCACATCGTGTTCCGTAGTAACAGGACATGCTCGCGAAAGCTTTCGACGAGTGTGTCATCGTCGCTGGGTCCAACCGAACTTTCGATCAACAGGCGGAGCGCGAGTACATCCGGTGCCTCGTCATAGCAAACCACTGCGTGGACGTCCTCAAAACGCGCGCCCTTACGATGTGCCACATGATCGTGCCGCCACTCCATGATCTCGTTGTGAAAGTCTGACGTCCGCGGATCACCTGTTGCTACGAATAGGGCATCGAGATCGATCTTGCGTTTCTTATCACCCTGCCCGACGCGCCCATAACTGATCACAGCAGACTCCCAGAGCGCTCGACGGAGGAACGCGGTCGACAAAGCCGACTCGATGCCGAGTCTCGCCTCCAAGGCCTGCCCAGCCTGGATGAGGTCGAACCAAGCAGAACCCCACTTGCGCAACACGTTCGCGTCGACACTTCCAAGCTGGACTCTCAGTTCGTCAGACTCCATGTCTGAATCTCATCACGAATCCTGGCCTGTGGGTAATGGTTTACATCGATCGACGCCAGCAAGGCGGTAGTGACCACCCTACCGAGTAGCTAACGTTGAACACCCGCTGGCAGGTGATTCGATCTGGCCGTAGGACGAATCCGCACTGATTCTTCTCTGTGTGGAGACTCAGTGTCGGGCAATCGACTGTCGTCTAACAACTCCAGCGACATTTCGAGATGGCGGCGCGCCGCCGTGGCGCAGGACGTCGTGCGCCGCACAGTCCAGTGCGAGTGCGAGTGCGACGAGCCTCGCGCGTTCACGATCAGTTTGATCGAGACCATCGCCTTAGTATGTCCGAACCGCAGCGGATCGGACTCTTCTCCCGAGGATCGGATGTAGGCCGAAGGGTGACAGCTGATCCAAGCGGCGACTAGCGGTCGAGCTCCTCCAGAACGCTATCCCTCCGCAGCGAGCTGCCCGCAAGCCGCGGCGATCTCCTGCCCGCGAGTATCTCGAACAGTGCAGGGCACACCTTGGGCCTGAACTCGGCGAACGAACTCCCGCTCAACAGGTTTCGGGCTAGCGTCCCACTTGCTACCTGGTGTCGGATTCAACGGAATCAAGTTCACATGCACTCGGGAGCCGAGGACCTTGTGCAGCTTCTTACCGAGCATGTCCGCACGCCAGGGCTGATCGTTGACATCTCGAATCAACGCGTACTCGATCGACACGCGACGGCCGGATTTATCGGCGTAATACCTTGCGGCGTCCAACACTTCGGCGACGGGCCAACGGTTGTTCACCGGCACCAAGGTGTCTCGTAGCTCGTCGTCCGGGGTGTGCAGAGAGACAGCCAACCTCACCGACATGTCCTCATCGGCGAGTTTGCGGATAGCCGGTGCCAGGCCCACTGTCGATACCGTCACTGCCCGCTGAGAGATACCGAAGCCGTCCGGCGAAGGTGAGGTGATCCGGCGGACAGCCTTGACAACACGGGCAAAATTCGCCAGCGGCTCCCCCATGCCCATGAAGACGATGTTCGACAGCCTGCCCGGGCCGCCGGGGACCTCGCCGTCGCGAAGTTCGGCGGCGGCGGCCCGCACCTGGTCGACGATTTCGGCGGTGGAGAGGTTGCGTTGCAGGCCGGCTTGGCCGGTGGCGCAGAAGGGGCAGGCCATGCCACAGCCCGCCTGACTGGAGATGCAGAGAGTGGCGCGGTCCGGGTAACGCATGAGCACGCTTTCCAGCAGCGTGGCGTCGCCCGCCTTCCACAGCGTCTTGCGCGTCGCGCCGTTGTCGCACATCACCTCGCGGACCCGGGTCAGCAACGGCGGAAACAGCGCCTCGGCGACCTTCGACCGGTCCGCGGCGGGCAGGTCGGTCATCGTGGTCGGGTCGGCTTCGAGGCGGCCGTAGTAGTGGCGGGCGATCTGGTCGGCTCGGAACTTGGGCAGGCCGAGTTCCTCGACGGCGGCGCGCCGGCCTGGGGCGTCCAGGTCGGCGAGGTGGCGGGGCGGCATGCCGCGACGCGGGGCGTCGAACACCAGCGGCAGGGCGAGACCCGCGGAGGCAGGGGCGGAGGGACCGGATGATTCAGCCATGGCCGGTCCAGTGTCCCATCCCGGTGCGAGTCCGCGTCCCACCGGTGGGGTGGATCAGCACAAACACCGCAAACACCAACCGTTCGGCATGCGAACTGTCGGCGATGGGGCGATCCTTGACTTATGACTACTGCGGATGGCACTTATCAGTCGGGTTCCACGAACCCTTCGGTCAACCCGCGCAAAAGCGGCCTCGGGACCGCGTGGGTGACGTTGTTGTTGAGCGCGGTCGTGCTGGTCGTGCTGCTGTTCTTCATTCTGCAGAACATGAACGACATCGCCGTGAAGTTCATGAATTGGACCTGGACTCTGCCTGCAGGCATCGCCTTGCTGCTGGCGGCTGTCGCGGGTGGGCTCGTCATGTCGCTGCTTGCCGGTTTCCGGGTATTGCAGCTGCGACGAATCAACAAGGCCTTCGAGCGGGCAGGCTACAAGTACACCGCCAAACACGGCCGCTGACCGCGTCAGAGCAGGGCTGTGAAGACCAGCCACGCGGCGAACGCCGAGGGCAGCATGGAGTCGAGGCGGTCCATGATGCCGCCGTGGCCCGGCAGCAACGTTCCCATGTCCTTGATGCCGAGTTCGCGCTTCACCTGTGACTCGATGAGGTCGCCCAGGGTGGCACAGAACACCAAGCCGACACCGAAGATCAATCCGGTCAACCAGCTGCCATCGAGCAGGTAGTACACCGTCAACACGCCGCCGACGGCGCTGAAGAGCAGCGAACCCGCCAAACCCTCCCAGGACTTCTTCGGGCTGATCGCGGGAACCATCGGGTGTCTGCCGAAGAGCACGCCCGCAACGTAGCCGCCGACATCCGAGCACACGACGCCGATCATGAAGGCAAGCACCCACATGCTGCCGTTGTCTTCCAGGACCAGCAGCGCCGCGAAACCCGCGAGCAGCGGCACCCAGGACAGAATGAAGACACCGATTGCGGTGTCGCGCAGGAAATTTCGTGGCGCGGTACGCAATCCGCCGCTGAACAGGCGCCACACCATCGCGACCAGTGCGGTGGCGCCGAACGCGCCGAGCGCGCCGTCGGCGCCATAGGGCCACGCGAGCCAGATGATCGCCTGGCCGCCGAGCAACAGCGGCACCCGCGGAATCAGGACGTCGGCCTCGCGCATGCGCTTGGCCACCTCCCAGGTGGCGACCGCCACGGCCGCCGCCAGCACCGCGAGGAACACCTTGGGCACGAACACCAGAATGAGGATCAACCCAACGCCGAGCGCCACACCGACCGCCAAGGCCGCAGGCAGGTTCCGGCCCGCGCTGCGCTTGCGCTTCTCCGCTGCCCGCGCCTCGGCCTGCTCCGTCGTCGGCGGCTGCGCCACCGCGGGCACCGGCGACTCCGCCGCCGTCGCCGGGTTGTCCTCGATTGCCACTGTCACCGTGTTTCCCCAGGGGTCAGCCCTGATCGTGGTTGCGCCGACCGCAACGCCCTGCCGCACAGCGCTATACCTCCATCAACTCCGATTCCTTGTGTTTGACCAGCTCATCGATCTGCATGACATATTTCGCGGTGGTCTTGTCGAGTTCTTTCTCAGCCCGCACCACGTCGTCCTCGCCCGCTTCGCCGTCCTTCTGGATGCGACCCAGCTCGTCCATGGCCTTGCGGCGCACGTTGCGGACCGCGACTTTGCCGTCCTCGCCTTTGGCCTTGGCCTGCTTCACCAGGTCCTTGCGGCGCTCCTCGGTGAGCTGCGGGATGGAGACGCGGATGATGTGTCCGTCGTTGGTGGGGTTGACACCCAAATCGGAGTTGCGGATTGCGGTTTCGATGGCGTTGAGCTGCGCCTGCTCATAGGGCTTGATCACCACCATCCGCGGCTCCGGCACGTTGATGCCCGCCAGCTGCGTGATGGGCGTCGGCGCGCCGTAGTAATCGATGACGATGCGGTTGAACATGGCGGGATTGGCCCGGCCGGTGCGAATGGTGGACAGGTCGTCCTTGGAGACGGAGACAGCCTTCTCCATCTTCTCCTCGGCGTCGAAGAGCGCTTCGTCGATCACGGTTGTTCCTCCGGTGTTCCCTGGCGCGGTATGGCGTGGCGAGCTGTCCCAGCACGGTGTCTGGAGTTCGTCATGATCTGACGAGCGTTCCGATCTTCTCACCGGACACCGCGCGCGCGATATTCCCCTCGATAAGCATATTGAATACGAGAATCGGCATCTGGTTGTCCATGCAAAGACTGAATGCGGTGGCGTCGGCGACTTTCAGGCCGCGCTCGATGGCCTGCCGATGCGTGATCTCGCTGTAGAGTTCGGCGTCCGGGTGGTGGCGCGGGTCAGCGGAGTACACCCCGTCAACCGACTTGGCCATGAGCACCACCTCCGCTCCGATCTCCAGCGCGCGCTGGGCGGCGGTGGTGTCGGTGGAGAAGTAGGGCATGCCCATGCCCGCGCCGAAGATCACCACGCGGCCCTTCTCCAGGTGCCGCTTGGCGCGCAGCGGGATGTAGGGCTCGGCGACCTGACTCATCGTGATGGCGGTCTGCACCCGGGTGTCTACGCCCTGCTTCTCCAGGAAGTCTTGCAGCGCAAGGCTGTTCATGACGGTGCCGAGCATTCCCATATAGTCCGAGCGGTTGCGCTCCAGCCCGCGCTCCTCCAACTCGGCGCCGCGGAAGAAGTTCCCGCCGCCGATGACTACGGCTACCTGCACTCCGGACGACACGACGTCGGCGATCTGAGCGGCGACGGTCTGCACGACGTCCGGGTCCAGTCCGACTTTGCCGCCGCCGAACATCTCCCCGCCCAGCTTGAGCAGTACCCGGCGGTAGCCCTTGCGATCGGGAGTCGCTTCTGGCAGATCTGCGGGGCCGGTCATCAGTCTCCATTCTCCTCAGGTCCGTACCTATCTTGCATCATCACCCCCCGAACGTTCTGAAGGCGTCCTTCATTCAAACTATGTGAATGAAGGACGCCTTCAGGACGGTGTCGTCGGGCTGCTAGGAAGCGCCGACCTCGAAGCGGACGAAGCGCGTCAACGTCACGCCGGCGTCGTCGAGCAGGGCCTTGACGGTCTTCTTGGAGTCGGTCACCGAGGCCTGCTCGGTGAGGACGACGTCCTTGAAGAAGCCGTTGACGCGGCCTTCGACGATCTTGGGCAGCGCGGCCTCCGGCTTGCCCTCTTCGCGTGCGGTCTGCTCGGCGATGCGTCGCTCGTTCTCGACCACCTCCGCAGGGACCTCGTCACGGGTGACGTACTTGGCCTTGAGCGCCGCGACCTGCATGGCCGCGCCGCGGGCGGCCTCGGCAGCCGCGTCTCCGGAACCGGTGTACTCCACCAGCACACCCACCGAAGGAGGCAGGTCGGTGGCCCGCTTGTGCAGGTAGGTGGCCACCGGCTCGTCCAGCGCGGCAACACGGCGCAGCACCAGCTTCTCGCCGATTTTGGCCGACAGCGTCTGAACGGCGTCCGCGACCGTCTCGCCGCCCAAGTCCAGCTTGTTGAGCTGGTCCAGGTCGGCGGGCTTGGCGTCGCCTGCCGCGGTGACGATGCGGTCGGCCAGCGCCTGGAACTCCGCGTTCTTCGCCACGAAGTCGGTCTCGGAATTGATCTCGATCAGCACGCCGCGCTTGGCGGCGACCAGGCCCTCGGCGGTGGTGCGCTCCGCGCGCTTGCCGACGTCCTTGGCGCCCTTGATGCGCAGCACCTCGACCGCCTTGTCGAAGTCGCCCGCTGTCTCCTCCAGCGCCTTCTTGCAGTCCATCATGCCGGAGCCGGTGAGCTCACGGAGCCGCTTGACGTCGGCGGCGGTGTAGTTCGCCATTGTCGGCGATCCCTCCTGTGTTGTGTCGGTGACGGACGGCGCCGCTACGCTTCGGCCGGGGCCTCGGCGGCGGGCGGGGTGGCCTGGGCCAGCAGTTCCTGCTCCCACTCGGCCAGCGGCTCGCCCTTGCCGGCTTCCGGCTTGTCATCGGAGGCGGAGATGCCCGCGCGGGCCTGCACGCCCTCGGCGACGGCGGAGGCGATGACCTTGGTCAGCAGCGCGGCCGAGCGGATCGCGTCGTCGTTGCCCGGGATCGGGTAGTCGACCAGGTCCGGGTCGCAGTTGGTGTCCAGGATCGCGATGACCGGGATGCCCAGCTTGCGCGCCTCGCCGACGGCGATGTGCTCCTTGTTGGTGTCGACGACCCAGATGGCCGAGGGCACCTTGGCCATGTCGCGGATGCCGCCGAGGGTGCGCTCCAGCTTGTTCTTCTCACGCGTCAGCATGAGGATTTCCTTCTTGGTGCGCCCCTCGAAGCCGCCGGTCTGCTCCATCGACTCCAGCTCCTTCAGGCGCTGCAGCCGCTTGTGCACGGTGGAGAAGTTGGTGAGCATGCCGCCCAGCCAGCGCTGGTTGACATAAGGCATGCCGACCCGGGTCGCCTCGGCCGCGATCGACTCCTGGGCCTGCTTTTTCGTGCCGATGAACAGCACGGTGCCGCCGTGGGCCACGGTCTCCTTGACGAACTCGTAGGCCTTGTCGATGTAGGTCAGCGTCTGCTGCAGGTCGATGATGTAGATGCCGTTGCGGTCGGTGAAGATGAACCGCTTCATCTTCGGGTTCCACCGGCGGGTCTGGTGCCCGAAGTGCGCGCCGCTGTCGAGCAGCTGCTTCATGGTTACAACAGCCATGGCTGATGTACTCCTCGTTGTTGCTGGTTGACGCAGACGTCGGCGACGCCTGCCCTGGCGTCCGGGCCGGCCCGGACCCGCGTGACCGGGACCAGCC